>DAOWNM010000011.1 GCA_030642565.1 Bacteroidota bacterium
ACCGCTTTGGATGATGGGACAAAGAGCCACATTCCAAGTGCCATAATGAAGAAGGCGATCATCATTGCTTTCCGGTAACCAATTTTCTTAATTACCCATCCGGTGGGACGGCCGAAAATCACAAACGCGGAGAAGATAGCGGCCGTGACCAGATAGGATTGTCCGGTTGTAAGATCGAATGCTGATCGAAGAGCCGGCACAAGGAATCCGCTGATTCCCACACCAAAACCGATCATAAAAAATACGACGCCCACAATCATTAATGGAACGACTGGTCCGACCTTGATTTTACTTGAGTTGCTCATTACAGGATATTTTGAAGTTTAGTGAATTTACAGTGACAGGCGTAAAATTAATATTTTCTTAAATATCTCAAATTATTTATAAGCATATCGACTATTGGAAAGCTAATATTGGATAAGTACATTTACCAATCCTTAGATTCACATTAAATTATTCTATATGCATACGACACTTTTGATTCTGGCAGCTGGTATGGGAAGCCGGTATGGTGGAATGAAACAGGTAGACGCTTTTGGACCATCGGGCGAAACCATTACCGATTACTCCATATATGATGCGCTTCATGCAGGATTTGAAAGGTTTGTTTTTGTGATCTCTCCTCAAATGGAAGAGGATTTCAAAACAAATTTCATTAAAAAGTTTCCATCACACCTGGAGGTGGATTATGTGATCCAGTCACTCGATAATCTTCCCCGGGGATTTACTCTGCCTGAAGATCGTTTGAAACCATGGGGTACAGCGCATGCTGTGCTGATGGCAAAAGATGCCATTAATGAACCTTTTGCTGTAATCAACGCAGATGATTACTACGGCAGGAAGTCTTATAAAATCATGAACCATTTTCTGGCACAAACCTCTGTTGAGGCTCCCGGACACTATTGCATGGTAGGATTTGAGCTTCAGAAAACGGTTTCGGAACATGGCTCTGTGGCGCGGGGGATCTGCCAGGTGAACGACAAGGGATACCTGTCGGGTATGGTGGAACGTACAAAGATCTTTCTGAAGGATGGTGAGATTCTGTTTGAAGAGGAGGATGGATCGGTGCATCCGCTCGACCCTATGGATACAGTTTCCATGAATCTATTTGGATTCACCCCCGATTTCTTCGCCCATATCGAGGAGGATTTCAAGGGATTTCTGAAAAATAACGCAGACAATCCCAAGGCGGAACTCTATATTCCCTATGTGGTGAACAACCTGATTGCTGCAGGAAAATCGAAGATGTCCGTGCTGCAAACCCCTGAATCGTGGTTTGGAGTGACTTACCAGGAAGACAAGCCCAAAGTGCTGAAAGCAATCCGCGAACTGGTCGATGCCGGGATTTATCCTGAATCCCTTTGGGGATAACCACTAATATTTCTATAAACTACTAACCTGTTATTATGCAACGATTATCTGTTATCCTGTTGATTGTTTTTATTGCAATAGCTACCACTTCTGCACAAAAGCTTCCTGAATGGCAAAATCCAGATGTGGTGGAGGTCAACCGTGAGGATCCCCATGCAACAAGGTTTTCCTTTGACTCCTTCCAACAGGCCATAGAAGGGGAGAGGCACACCTCGGCCAACTTTATAACATTGAATGGCACATGGAAGTTTCGCTGGTCGGACAATCCGGATGCAAGGCCGGTGGACTTTTATAAAACCGCATACAACGACTCAGAATGGGACAATATAGAAGTTCCTTCCAACTGGGAGATGAAGGGGTATGGAATCCCCATCTATTCTAATACTCCATTTGAATGGACCTCCAATCCCAAACCACCCGAGATCCCCACCGATTATAATCCAGTGGGCTCTTACAGGAGAACATTTAAACTGCCTGCCGATTGGAATGCTAAGCAGGTCTATATCCATTTCGGAGCTGTAAAATCGGCTTTTTACCTCTGGGTAAATGGCGAGAAGGTAGGGTATAGCCAGGGAAGCAAAACGCCGGCTGAATTTAATGTTACCTCCTATTTGATGGAGGGAGAAAACCAGGTAGCGGTTGAGATATACCGCTGGTCGGACGGCTCCTGGCTGGAGTGCCAGGATTTCTGGCGCATTAGCGGGATTGAACGCGAGATTTACCTGGAAGCCAGACCGGACATTCATATTCATGATTACTTCTGTAAAGCCGGTCTTACCAGCGATTATATGACCGGAATGCTGGATCTTGAGGTGGAGGTACGCGTTGTTGCGGGCAAGGCAAAAGGGTCCTATACGATTGATGCCAGCCTGTTGCCTTCTGTTGGAGAGAAGGTTTGGGCCAAAGGGTTGTCTTTGGAGCCGGTGGACAAAGGTATTTTGAAAGCTTCATTCTCGGATCTGGTCGACGATGTGCAGAAATGGTCGGCCGAAACCCCTGAACTCTATACGCTGGTTCTGGCACTTAAGGATGGTGACGGCAATATCCTGGAACACCTCTCCTCCAGGGTGGGTTTTCGTACCTCTGAGATTAAATACGGGAAACTGCTGGTCAATGGAAAAGCGATTACACTGAAAGGCGTTAACCGCCATGAGCATGACGAATTCGAGGGACACGTGGTCAGCGAAGAGATGATGCTGAAGGATATAGAGTTAATGAAACTATATAATGTGAATGCGGTTCGTACAAGCCACTATCCCAACGATCCAAGGTGGTACGAGTTATGCGATCAGTACGGACTCTACGTGATTGACGAGGCAAATATTGAATCACATGGAATGGGATACAGGCCCGAACGTACCCTGGGGAACAATCCTGTTTTCATGAAGTCCCACCTCGATCGTACCATCCGGATGGTTGAACGCGACAAGAACCACCCTTCGGTGATTATCTGGTCGCTGGGGAATGAGGCAGGAGATGGTGTCTGCTTCGATGCCACATACGACTGGATCAAGCAGCGCGACCTGAGCCGGCCGATACAGTATGAGAGATCCACCAGCGGCAGGAATACTGATATTTTCTGCCCCATGTACATGACCATCAACGATATGGTGAAGTATGTAGAGAGCCATCCAAAAAAACCTCTGATCCAGTGCGAGTATGCACATGCCATGGGGAACAGCAATGGGAATATCATGGATTACTGGGAGGTGATCGATAAATATGAACAGCTACAGGGAGGATTTATCTGGGACTGGGTGGACCAGGGGATTGCTCAGGAGACCGATGATGGCATAAAATACTGGGCCTATGGGGGCGATTTCGAGCCCGAAGGTGTGCACAACGATGGCACATTCTGCCTGAACGGACTGGTCTTTCCCGACCGGACCATCCATCCCGGACTGTTAGAGGTGAAGCGGGCCTATCAGAATGTGGACTTCGAAACCGTACCATTCAGCCAGGGAACTGTCAAGGTGATCAACAGGTACGATTTTATCTGTTTGGAAGGGTTTGATATGAAGTGGGAGCTGACAGCAGAAGGTGTGGTGGTTGAATCGGGTGTGGTTGAATCACCTGAAGTGGGTCCTGCTGGATTCGCTTATATTGACCTGGGGTTAACAGGTGGGGTGGAAGACCGCACGAAAGAGTATTTTCTCAATCTGGCTGTTGTAACCAGGGAGGCTGCACCTTTGGTGCCTGCCGGACACCAGGTGGCCGGTGGCCAGTTCGCCTTGAATCCGGGAGCAGCGAAAAGCATCTGTACGGAAGTCTTCTCTAAAGAGGAGAGTGGTGAGGTCTCGTTTGTGGAGACCAAAACTGAACTCTCAGTCCAGGTTTCAGGAGGAGAGATCCGGTTCGACAGGAACACCGGTTATATGACTGCCTATGTGATGAACGGAAACCAACTGCTTTCAGAAGGTCCAACACCCAATTTCTGGAGGGCGCCCATCGAAAACGATTTTGGAAACAGAATGGAGCTGAGGTGTGCCATGTGGAAACCTTTTGCAGGTGAGCTGGAGCTACAAACCCTGGTGCCCTTTCAAACGGATAGCATGGTGGTGCTGCTGGTCGAATATATCCATCCGGTGAATGGGTCCAATTACAAAGTTGTATACCATATCAACGAAAATGGTGAGACCCTGGTTCGTGCAACGTTTACCCCCTCGAAGGACAACTTCCCTGAGATTCCCAGGTTTGGAATGCGGATGGTGATCCCTGAAGGGTACAATCAACTGGAGTACTTTGGCAGGGGTCCCCATGAAAACTATATCGATCGCAACCACTCCTCACATGTTGGGATTTACGACAGCAGTGTGGATGAGCAATACGTTCCCTATATTTCCAATGGGGAAAATGGCAACAAAACCGATGTACGCTGGCTGACCCTGACCAACAAGGAGGGGCACGGGATCATGATCAAGGGTTCGCCCACGATCGATTTTTCAGCACTGCACTATTCACAGGATCAGCTGGACAGAGAGGTGCGTGATGGTGCCCATACCATTGATCTGAATAGATCGGAGAAGATATTCTTGAATGTGGACTGGAAACAGATGGGAGTTGGAGGAGATAACTCCTGGGGTGCACGTACCCATGCCGAATATGTTCTGCGGGCAGCACCCATGGAGTACAGTTATATGATTTCACCTCTGTAAGAAAAGTTACTATATTGTTGGCTGGAATTCAATATTAATCTGATTAGACCCCAATATGAATTTAAAGATGCACCCCCATAGGGTTCTGAATTTATTATGTCCAGGCCCGAAAACCGTTTTAAGGAAAACCTCTCTACTGGCTCTTGCCCTGTTTTCTTTCATGAGTATTTACGGACAGTTTGAAAGTAGTTACACTATTCTTGATTCGATGCTGTTTTTCAGTTACACTTCTGGGGGCGATTCCACCTGTCTTACCCGGACGCTGTTTCAGTCCAATGAACACGGGCAGACTGCCGGGTATACCGAGTTTAAGCCCGGTCAGGAAGGTTCAGGCTGGGATCCTTCTGTAAGAAAATATTACAGTTACAATCCTTTTGGACAAAGGGACAGCATAAGCGAGGACAGGATAAATACCATATCGGGACAGTGGGACAACGCTTCTCTCTGGACATATAGTTACAATGAACAGGACAGGATGAATTCATGGGCGCAGTATAACTGGGATAAAAACAGTGACTCATGGTACGGGCTGGGAAAGAGGTGTCAGGATTTTGATCTATACGGGAACCTTATTTATGATGCAGCCTATTCATGGGATATAACAGAAAGTTCCTGGGTGGAGAATAGGCTTATTACCTGGATAAAAGATGAGAATGGACTCGAACTTGAGAGAAACGACTATACCTGGAGTGTGGCGGACTCTGACTGGCTGGGTAGCTCCAGAAATGAATCATTCTATAACGAGGCAGGTCAGGATACCCTGAGAAAGCAGTATTTTTGGGATGGAGTCGAAGGCGAATGGACATTGAATAACCAATACAGAAGTGAATATATCTTGGACGGTGAAAACCGAATAGATGTAAAACTGATGTATTCGTGGGGATATATAGAAGAGACATGGGAACTCACAGCCAAAAGCACTTTCAGGTATGCAACGGAGGGAGATACCATTAGTGAAGAGTTCTTTTTACTTCAGAATAACGGCGATTGGAAACCCGCCCAGAAGGAGAATAGGATTTTTGGTCCCGGAAATCGTCTGCATTACTGGGAGTTATATAGTTGGAACGATCTGGCAGACAAGTATGAGGGTAATAGTAAGTACACCCGCGATTACAACAACGCCGGACAGATCACACTGGATGAGAATTACCGGTGGGATAGTCATACATGGGCCTGGATTGGCAAATCCAGGTCGGTGAATGAATATCGTCCTGATGGAAACCAGGATATGGGGAGCTATGACCAGTGGAACGTCTCCATTTCGGACTGGGAACTAACATTCAGAACTTATTACTATTACACTGAAGTGAATGAACTTGCCGCACCTCAGATTTCGGTTATGACAGACACTGTTGCAAAGTACACAGAGATTGATTTTATCAGCAGCCAGGATGCAAGGGTATACCTGGTTCCTGCAGGTTCACTTCCTGATTCAGACCTGGAAGAGGTCAGCCTGGGTATGTCAGATGTTTTCTCTCTGGAAACGGGTTCAATCTCAACATCTTCCGTTTCAGATTCAGGAGTTCACCTGTTGTATGCTGTTAATCCAGTTGGACTGATCTCCCTGGCGTCGAGGGTATGGATCACTCTGCCGCAAACAACAGTTCCCATGACAGCGGAGCGGAATATCAGGATCTATCCCACTCTGGTGAATCACAGTTTTACCATTGAATCAGAACAACCTGTTGGAACTATTGAGTTGTATGATCTGTATGGCAGGCTGGTGAAGGTGATTCAGGGAGAACAGCAGGAAGTGGTTATTGTTATTTCTGATCTGAAACCAGGGATATATTGTGTGATGCCTGATCGTCAAAAGGATCTTGCGGTCATGATTACTAAAATGTAGATTAATGCTTTCCGGACTGTTTCTTAACTATTGAGATATTCCATATCTTTGTACTATGCAACGACGCGATTTTATCAAAACAGGAGCTGTTGTCGGAGCGGCAGCAGTACTACCTTTTCCGGTTTTCGGAAAAGCCGGGAACGAAAAGGCCCGCATCGGATTCATTGGAGTCGGACTGCGCGGGAGGAACCATCTGAATAATTTGTTGATGAGGGATGATGTGATGATCCCTGCCATCTGCGATATCGATTCCGACGCACTTGGAAAAGCTCAGAAGCTGATCGATAAAAATGGCTATCCCAAAGTGGAAACTTACAGTGGAGATGCTTATGCATACCGTGATATGCTGCAGCGAACTGACATAGATGGGGTCATTATCTCTACACCGTGGCTCTGGCATACCCGTATGTCGGTAGATGCCATGCGTTCCGGTAAGTATGCCGGTGTGGAGGTGTCGGCTGCCAATACCATGGAGGAGTGCTGGGACCTGGTCAACACTTACGAGGAGACCGGAGTACCGTTGATGATTCTGGAAAATGTCTGTTACCGGAGGGATGTAATGGCCGTCATGCAGATGGTCCGGGAAGGACTCTTTGGAGATCTGCTTCATGCACGCTGTGGATACCAGCACGATCTTCGCGGGGTGAAGTTCAATGATGGAATTACTGCATATGGAGAAGGAGTGGAGTTCGGTGAGAAGGGGATTTCTGAATCTGCCTGGCGCACCAAACACTCGCTATACAGAAACGGTGATGTTTATCCCACTCACGGGATAGGACCCATTGCCAATATGTTTAATATCAACCGTGGCAACAGGTTCTCCGCATTGACCTCCAGTGCCACCAAAGCGGTGGGACTGAACCGGTATATCGTGAATCATCCCAAAGGCGGTCCGCACCATCCCAATGCCTCTCTGAAGTGGAAGCAGGGCGATGTGATTACATCCACCATCGAGACCACCAATGGTGAGACGATTATCGTAACACACGATTGCAATTCGCCCCGTCCCTATTCGCTTGGTTTCAGGGTTCAGGGTTCGGCCGGACTGACCGAATTTGATTCCCATACCAAGCGGATATATATTGAAGATGTGAGCCCGGCTCACAGCTGGGAGGAGATGGATGCTTACCTGGAGAAATACGACCATCCCCTCTGGAAAAAGCATGGAGTATATGCCGAAGGAAGCGGGCATGGCGGTATGGATTTTTTTGTTGATAATGCTTTTGTGGAAATTGTAAAAAGGAAACTGGAGTCGCCGATGGATGCATATGACGCAGCTGCATGGAGTGCCATTACACCATTGTCGGAACTCTCCATTGAGAACAACGGGGATGCACAGGACTTCCCCGACTTTACACGTGGTCGCTGGATGAAGAGAAAGCCCCAGTTTGCAATAGGGGACGATTTCTAGCCTTCTTGAATGGGGCATTCCAGGCTGAATACCGCACTGCTGGCAATCATCTCATGTTTGCTCTGGTCAACTGCTTTTGCAGGAGTGAAGATCGGTCTTGAGTATGCCTCACCACTGCAATTTGCAGGTACCCGGTTTTTTATTGCGGGAGTGCTCGTATTTCCGCTGGCCTATAGGGTCAACCCCCGTTACTTCAGGATTGTCCGTGATAACCTGAAGCTGATCCTGCTGTTTGCTTTTCTGCAGACATTCCTTCAGTACACCATGTTCTATACGGGTATCAATATGATTCCTGCTGCTGTAGCCGCTATCGTGATCGGTTCGCAGCCACTTTTTATTGCCGTGGTGGCCAATTTCTTTATGCCTGGCGACCGGATGACCCTTTCTAAAACATTGGTGATCCTGCTGGGAATCGCGGGAGTGGCACTGGTAAGTTTTGGAAAGGATCCACAATCTGCAACAGGCCATATCGCTAAAGCCGGTATCCTTTTGATGCTCGGAATGAATGTACTCTCAGGTTTTTCAAATGTTCTGGTAGCAAGAGAAAAGGGTATGATCCCGCCACTGGTAATCAGTTCATCATCCATGATGCTTGGCGGGGCAGCCCTCTTTATATTCTCCATTCCATTTGAGGGCATTCATTTTGAATCCAAACCGCCGGTCTATTTTATTTCACTATTTTGGTTAAGTCTGCTTTCGGCCATAGCCATATCCATATGGATTACGCTGTTAAAAAGGCCTGGTATCATAGTTTCTGACCTGAACCTGTGGAAATTTTTAATTCCCCTGTTTGGTGCACTCTTCAGCTGGACAGTGTTGCCTGCTGAGCAGCCACAACCACTCACAACCGCGGGGATGTTTATTATAACCCTGGCTCTTGTCATTTCGGGTCTGCTTAAGCGGAAAAAGCATAACTTTACCAGATCAATATTACCATGAGGATTCAGACCGTAACATATCTGTTTGTTTTAGCTATATGTACGCTATCGACTCTCCATGCGCAGCATGAACCACGGGTAGAAAAGGGAATCCTGGATCTGCGGGAGTATGACTTTAACACCAACGGGCCCCTGGAGATAAGGGGAGAATATGAGTTTTACTGGAACCAGATGTTAAATCCCGCGGTGGAAGGAGATAGCGGGGAGATGATCTATACAAAGGTTCCTGGTACATGGACCCATCTTCAGAAAGAACATCCTGAAGTGACCCGTTATGGATTTGCTACCTACAGGCTGGTTATTCTTCTGCCTGAAAGAATGGATGAACTCTCCTTCAGAATCGAGGATGTATTTTCTGCTTCGGGATATTTCTTAAATGGAAAAGCGATCGACTACCTGGGATTTCCCGGTGTCAACAAGTACCAGACGGTAATCAGGTACAGCCGGCCGGTGATGGTTGGTACCGTGAGTGATACGGAGGTGGAGTTGCTGATCAAGGTCTCCAATTTCGACAACCGGAGTAGCGGCATAGTGGGGGGGATTACCATTGGTAAGGTAAGCCAGATGCGGGATTCCCGGCAAAAAGAACTTTTCAGGGGGCATTTCCTGATAGGGGCATTTTTAATTATCGGGATCTATTTCTTAGGGCTTTACCTGATGCGAACAGAACATTACAGACTCTATTTCTCACTACTCTGTTTCCTGATGGCTTTGAGGGTAATGATGACCACGGAGATCCCGGTGATCGACACTCTGAATCTGAATGGACTTACAACAGCGCGGCTTGACTATCTCAATATCTACTTTTTCGCACCCTTCTTTATATTAATGATCCGCTCCCTTTTTCCCATTGAGTTTCCACAGTTGGTCTACCGGATTACTATGTGGGTGTCTGCTGTTTTTATTGCAGTTGTGGTTGTTTCACCCATCAGCCTATTCTCTTTCACCTTTCCTTTCTTCTTTGCCTTTTTTATCCTGCTCAGCCTGGTCTTTCTCTATGTGAATGTTCTGGCCTGGATCCGTGGGAGAAGTAATGCTCCAGCTTATACGTTGGGCCTGGTGATCCTGTTTGTTGGTACTCTGAATGATATGTTAAATGAGATTGAGGTGATCGAAACGGTATATATAGTTCACTACACCATGTTTATCTACCTGTTGGTGTATGCCTACATTTTTGCTGATAAATCAAATTACCTGCAGAAAAAAGCACAGAAACTTGCCGAGGAGGTGAGCCTGGTGAAAAACAACCTGGAGGATCTGGTGGAGGAGCGTACCACCGAACTTCAATCCGTCTCGACAGAGCTGGAGCGACAGAAGAAAAAACTGGAATCGACCAACCACGACCTGGTGGAGGCCATGAATGCCAGGAACAGGTTGTTTGCTATTATCGGTCACGATGTCAAAGGCCCGATTGGTTATAATCTGCAGGCCCTGGAGATGATTATCGATAATCCCGATATGACTGATAAGGAGAGACAGGAGCTGTTAAAGATGATGGCCAGTTCATCTAAGCTCACCTACAATCTGCTGGATAATTTGCTGGTCTGGGGGAGGTCCCAAACCGGGAAACTCAAGGCAACACTGGTGAGGGTGAAGCTTAAAGAGCTGATCGATGAGAGCCTTGAACTAATTAATATCGGCTTGAGGGAGAAGCATTTGAAGGTTGAGGTGTATGTAAGTGAGGAGCACTACGTTGAAGCTGACAGGGACCAGCTCTATATCGTGATTAGAAACCTGATGAGTAATGCCATGAAATTCACTCCCGAGAAGGGTAGTATCTATATCTCCTCAAAAAAATTGAAGGGTGAGGTGGCTATCTCCGTTCGGGATACCGGTATCGGTATACCTGAAGTGATTCAGAACAAATTACTTGATTCAAAGTCTCATGTTTCCACCAACGGTACCAGGGGTGAGAAGGGATCCGGACTGGGATTGAAAATATGCCAGGAGATTGTTCAGAGCAACAATGGCTGGATGGAAATTGAAAGCAGTTCTGGAAAAGGTACCACCATCACCTTAGGTATCAAGGCTTCAAAGAGGTAGGATCCCTGCCCAGGTGTTTGGACTGTATCATTGTACCTTTGACAGTGCCTAGCAGCGCATATTTCTGACCGGGAATGTTTTCGGTATTGTAGAATGGTATCATCTTATTTTACTAAATTTATCCATATGAGAGCCATCACTGTCAAATCAGTTGAGGTCCTCGAAGAGGAACTTCAGCTCCATGTCCATCACGCCTTTGGAATGGAACAGTATACCGATTATGTCTTTAAACCGGGGGGAGGAAAGAGCTATTCGGCCACCATCGTTATGGAGGTGAGCGACCATGTGATTAGCAAGGTGAAAGAGGCAACCACCGCCTTTCCTGACCAGGAGTTTATTCTCGAGGACCTCGATACGGAATCCAACGTCTCAACTACTTACAGGTTTAAGGATGGGGAGATCCTGGAGAAGAAGTTTAATATTTGTTAAGATCGTCCTTCTGTACCTCATCGATCTCTTTGATGCGTTCGATATAGACGCTTATCAATGCAATGTCCAAATCGCTTATTCATTATGTGATTGTTTAATCTTTGGATTTGATTTTTACTTTGGAGGGTCTGAGTCCTTCAGCAGTTGCACTTACAACCAGGTCGCCTGGTTCGCTGCCTGCCTGGAGAATCAGAAGCTGTTTCCCTTTCCTGATTTTTTTTGAGGATGAACCATATGGGGTTTGATCTGCCAGGTCGCCGTTGTCGATTACCCTGATTCTTCCCGGTCCGTCCAGCTGATAGTTGACCATGTGATTGCTATGTGGATTGAGCTCGCCTGTACTGTCTACTACGCTTGTGGTAATATGTACAATGCGGTTGTTGCTTCCCACCTGGCGACGGTCCGGATTCATGGCAAGTGCATATGGAGCGAATGATGAACTGAGGGTGTCAGATACTTTCTGTTGCTTGCCTCTTTCGTCCTTATAATAGGCGTGGGCCACCAGCACCCCGGTTTCGTAAGGAACCATGGCTTTGATCACACCATCCGGAAATGCATCTCTGCTCAGAGTGTGAACAAGCCTGTTATTCAGTTCGATCTCCACCCGGTTGCAATTGGTAAAGACCACGACCTCTTTGTCTGTGGTATTGTCCATGAAACTCCAGTGGTCCACCAGTGGTGCACCCACCCAGCTGGTTTGCCAGCTGGTGAGATGATTCAGCGAGTCGGCAAGCAGGGAGTCTTTTACTGTGAGTTTAACCAGGGGATCTTCCCGGTAGCGTGATGCTATATACCAGGCATGGGGTTTGATAAACCCATTGGTTTCCATCAATCCGTTCCTCAATCCGCGATCGGGCCATCCTGCCGATTCACCCAGGTAGTCGATGCCGGCCCAGATAAACTGGCCAGCCACAAACTGATCCATATCATTCCAGGAGTTATCGGCATAGTCGATAACCTGATAATCCTCTTTTCGTTGGGTTCCGTATGCTTTGGTTTCGGAGGCAATGAATACCAGGTCGGGGTACTGTGCATGCCAGGTCCTGAATGAGTCGCTCCGATAGTTATACGATACTACCGGCGATACATGCATCAGGCTCGAGGGGACCTCAAAAAGGTCATTGGTGTTACCTGGATGCAAGGCAGTTGTGACCATCCTGGTTGAATCGATCGACTGTACAAACTCCTTCAATTTACTGTACCAGGCCACGCCATCGCCCGGAATATAGAGTTGCTCCAGGGTTTCATTACCCAAACTCCAGAGGATCACCGACGCATGGTTCCTGTCGCGCCGTATAAAATTTGCCAGATCGGTCTGCCAGCTCTCTTCCAGGCTCAGGTCCACTGCGGCACCATACCAGGGCTGCTCCCATTTATCATACATCTCATCAATCACCAGGAAGCCCATGCGGTCGCATAAGTCAAGCACCTCGGGTGCGTGTGGATTGTGGGCCAGTCTTAGTGCATTGACACCCAGTTTTTTCAACAGGCCGAATCTTCTTTTCCAGCTTTCAAGCGGAACAGCAGCCCCCAGTTCCCCACCATCGTGATGTAAACATACCCCCTTCAGGATCACCTTCTTTCCGTTCAGAACAAAGCCCCTGTCCGGATCAAATTCAGCCGTCCTGATGCCGTGCTGAATGCTGACCTTATCAAGTGGCTTGTTCTTATCCATCAGGTAACAATGCACCGTGTATAGAATGGGCTTATCGGGCGACCATAATTCGGGGTCCTCAATGGTGAGGTTTTGTCTCTTCGTGACCATGCTCCCCGGTTCAAGATTTCCCATGCTGTTTCCATTGGCTACCAGTTTCCCTCCCGGACCTACAACATCGTATCGTACTTCAAAGCGCCGGTTTTTTCGGCCATTGTTCAGTATTTCCACTGAGATATCCAGGTGCGCGTTGCCAGTACCATCAATCACCGAACTCACTGTCTCACCCCAGATCGGCATATGCATGGAGCTGGTGGTGATGAGCCTTACATGTCTGTAGATCCCTCCACCTGAATACCAGCGATCCATCGGTAATTCAGTGCAATCGGTTCTGACGGCAATCACATTGAGGGTATCCAACCGTACCAGTTTGGTAATATCATGGTAGAAGCTGGAATAACCATAAACCTGTTTGCCCAGGTGCGACCCGTTGAAGTAGACGTCAGCATTCATCATCACACCTTCAAAGAGCAGGTAGAACTGCTCTTTGTTTTCGTACTCTGAAAGATCAATGGTTTTCCGATACCATCCAATACCCTCAGGGTAGAACCCTCCTGCTGTTCCGGATGGATTGTTTTTGTCAACAGGTTGTTCAACCATCCAGTCGTGCGGTAGGGAAAGATACCGCCATTTCGAGTCATTGTATGCAGGTAGAGATGCACCGGTTGGATCACCCAGGGTGAATCTCCAGTTTAGATCGATGGTGGTTTCGATCCTTGGCTGGAGCTCCCTTGTCTGGTAAATGAACCAGGTTGCCAGGACAATCACAACGCCCAGTATGATCCAGTGAATGATTTTCATATCTGGCTTTCCGGATTGAGTAGTTGTTCGAAACGGTTGATAAACTTACGGACGGTATCGAAATGGCCCGCCTTTAACCTTCGGTTTACAGCAGGTTGTGAAATGCCCAGCAGCTGACTGATCTCCATCTGGTTTTTGCCGGTCAGGTTCAGAAACATCGCTTCGGCCTGTTCATCCGACCAGCTATGGATCAGAATATCCATAAAACTGCAGGTGAGAGCGAACTCTTCATTTAGTGCCTTTACAGGCGTTGCTATGGAAATCCGCTGGTTTCGTTTCATCTTCCCGATACCGTCAGAAGCCTTCCGGAATGCGGTTCCATCTGATTCTCTCAGATGATCCTGGGCAAACTCTATGGGCCCGATCCCTTCACATACCCTCAACTCTAACCGTTCAGTAAGCTCTTTATAAGAGAGGAAGCGGAAGGCACTGAACAGCATGATTACCGATCGCATGGAGTGTGCAGGTGATTCAGAGAGGGCAAGAAATTCATCCATCCTGATGATCTCATATTTAAGCTTGCCCTCCTCCGGGACCAACCGGTTTACTGCCTGGAACGAGGCCCTGATCAGATCAGGGATCTTGCTGAACTGTTCATCAGAGACCCTGGTACCCGGGGCAAGTTCTCCCGCGATAACAGCATAATGTGCCTTATTCGTCATTCCAGTTTAAATAAAAGATAATTGGGTGAATCTGATTTTATATTGAAAAAAATTTAGAAGTCAAATTTATAACAATATACGCTTATATTCCAAATATGTTACATATAAATAGCATAATTGGGGAGGATGACATATCTGATCGCTATTTATAAATATTTATAAAACAGATAGATATCCCTGTATTCAAATGAAAATTAGATTGATTCTGAATAACTTCCGAAGGGACAATAGCACCGTATTTTAAGTGCGATTAGTGTTATTTTTGGAGGGACATGTAGAAAGTTATACTTAAATGTGAAGATGATGAAACGATTAATTGGCCTTATAGCGATATGTACACTGTTAACGGATGGATCTGCACAGGAGCCCACCAGTTGGAGAGGACCCAGCCGTGATGGCCACTACCCCGAAACGGGATTGTTAAAGCAGTGGCCTGAAGGAGGCCCCGAAATTCTCTGGTCTTTTAAAGAACTTGGCCAGGGTCACTCCTCTGCCATCGTGGATCAGGGCTTTCTCTATACCACAGGCATGAGCAGTGAAACAGGCTATCTTTTTAAGTTCGACCTGAAAGGAGAGCTGGTATATAAAAAGGAGTACGGTCCTGAATTCACTGAAAGTTTTTATGGCACCCGTGGAACACCCACTATTGTGGGCGATAAGATCTACCTGCTAAGTGGTCATGGAACTTTGTATTGTATCTATAATGAATCGGGCGATATACTCTGGAGCAAGGATCTGTTAAAGGAATTTGGTGGTTCGAATATCCAATGGGGAATGAATGAAACACCGGTGATAGATGGAGATATTATCTACATTACACCGGGCGGTAGAAAGAACAGTATTGTAGCGCTGAACCGTCATTCGGGCGATCTGGTCTGGAGTTCTCCCGGTAAAGGAGAGCTGACAGCTTACTGTACACCACTGTTGTTTGAACATAACGGAAGAAAGATGCTGGCTACCCATTTCGAATTCCACCTGGTAGGGTTTGATGCAGCCACCGGTAAAATGCTCTGGACACAACACCAACCCAACGAGTGGTCGGTACATCCAAATACTCCCATCTACCATGAAGGAAGAATATTCTATCTGAGTGGTTACGGACAAGGTGGAGGCATGCTGGAACTGTCTCCGGATGGAAACTCGGCCAAGCTGCAATGGACCCATAAAAAAATGGATAGCCGTATGGGTGCTGCTGTCCTGGTGGATGGTTACATTTATGGCTCCGGCGACAGCAGGGTATGGAGCTGTTTAGACTGGGAGACCGGCGAAGAGAAATACACCTCTAAAGAGATTGGCATTGGGGTGGTGATCTATGCAGATGGTATGCTTTACTGCTACACTCAAAAGGGTGAACTGGCTCTGGTAAAGCCCGGCCCATCCGGTTTTAATGTGGTCAGCAAAACAAAGGTGGCTCTGGGTTCGGAACAGCACTGGGCACATCCGGTCATCTACGATGGTGTACTCTATGTCAGACACGGAAGGGCACTGGTGGCTTATAAAGTAAAATAGGACCACGGTGAGTTGTTAGTTGCCTGGTTAGCTTTGCTGAGCTCGCAAGCTCGGTTCACAGGCGTTAATAAGTTGGAAAAGATGAGAATAAAGAGATATAAGGCAGACTGTGTGGCGGTGTGGACACTGGCGTTGTTAATGACAGGAATAGCGTTACAGGCTCAGGATGCCCAGTGGCGCGGTCCACAGAGGGATGGCAAATATCCCGATACAGGCTTATTGAAATGCTGGCCTGACGGTGGCCCGGAACTGTTTTTGAAAAAAGAGGGGCTGGCCAACGGATACTCGTCACCCCTGGTTGTAGAAGAGATGATCTATATCAGTGGCAGGAGGGACGACCGCGATGTGCTGACCAAGCTCGATATGGAGGGGAACATTCTTTGGGAGACAGCTTATGGACATGCCTGGGACAGGTCCTATCCCGAAACCCGGTGCACACCCACCATCGAAGATGGACGCATCTATATTATGGGTGGACTGGGAACTGTGGTTTGCATGGATACCGGGTCGGGAGAGTTCATCTGGCAAAAGAATACCCATCAGGAGTTTGAAGGTGAATTCCACATCTGGGGCATGACAGAATCGCTACTGCTTACCGACAGAGCGGTGATATCATCTCCAACAGGGGAGCGGACCGCAGTGGTGGCTCTGGATAAAAGGGATGGTTCGCTTTTGTGGGAGTCTGAACCGCAGGGGGGTGTCAGGTCGTATGTCTCACCCATCCTGATCGAACACAATGGAACAAAGATGATTTTGATCACCTCCAGCGAGGACCTTATGGCTGTGAATCCTGCAAACGGGGAGGTTTACTGGACCGTTGATCTTGTCACTGACTACGCCAGTCCCAAGGGTCGAAGGATCAATACCAATACACCCCTCTATCATAACGGGGAGATATTTACTACCAGTGGTTATGACGCAGAGGCCGTGATGGTGAAGCTTTCGCCCGATGGCAAATCGGCGGAGGTAAAATGGCACAACGGTGCGCTTGATGTTCATCACGGGGGCATCGTGCTGCTGGACGGTTATCTCTACGGTGCCAACTGGATCAACAATGGCAATGGGAACTGGGTATGCCAGGAGTGGGATACAGGGAAGGTGTTGTACGAAGAGAGATGGCACAACAAGGGTTCCATCATCTATGCCGACGGACTGCTCTATATATTTGAAGAGAAGCAGGGGCACATCGGACTGCTGGAGCCATCGCCCGAAGGATTTAAACTGATCAGTTCGTTCCGTCTGGAGAGCAGGTCGGGCCCCTACTGGGCCCATATGGCTATCTTCAACAAAAAACTATTTGTGAGACATGGTGAGGTGCTCTATGTTTATGATATTGAAGAGGGTTAGGATAATAGAAAGTTAGATGGTTGAAGTTAAACAGGATAAATATGGTGACCGTGTTGCTGGTCCTGGCGGGAGTGATCTCCCTGGGCTGGTGGCTTGCCAGGGATCCGGTGCGTGAATTTGTGACGACTCAGCCCGGCCTCGATAACCGGGGCGAAGGCGCGGTGGTGGCCGATATTGATATCGGGGCATATGGGGAGACCCTGGGCAGCCTGGAGAGTGATCTTACAGAAACCTGGCCACGATTCCGGGGGGAGCATTTCGACAATATCAGCCGCTCCTCTGTTCCTTTAATAGAGAAATTTCCTGACGGGGGACCGGTGGTAAAGTGGTCGGTGCCACTGGGTGAAGGACATGCCGGTGCCGCTATCTATAAAGGAGTTGTTTATGTGATGGACTATTACGAGGAGCAGCGGGCCGACCTGCTGAGGGCCTATGCACTTGAGACCGGAAAGGAGCTATGGGTACGTGGATACCTGATCAACCTGAAACGAAATCATGGTATGTCGCGCACGGTACCGGCCGTAACCGAGGATCATATCCTGACCATTGGTCCGCGCAGCCATGTGATGTGTGTGAACCGGACCGATGGGGCGTTTCTCTGGGGATTGAATGTGGAGAAGGAGTACCAGTCCGAGGTTCCCCTCTGGTACACGGGGCAGTGCCCCTTGATCCACGATGGTAAAGCCATTATTGCCGCAGGAGGCACCGCACTGATGGTGGCCCTGGATATGGAAACAGGTGAGGTGCTGTGGGAAACTCCCAATGCCATGGGTTGGCTGATGTCGCACTCTTCAGTAATGCCTTTTGAATTCGGAGGAAGGAGTATGTATGTATATAGTGCATATGGCGGGGTGTGTGGTGTAGCAGCCGATGGTCCCGATGCCGGAACCATTCTCTGGGAAACAACCGCATGGAACCATCAGGTGGTGGCACCATCTCCGGTTTGCATGCCCGACGGGAAAATATACCTTACCGCAGGATACGGTGCAGGGGCCATGGTCCTGCAGTTATCGGCTTCTGCCGGCGAGTTTCGTGTAGAGGTGCTGAATGAGTATACCCCCAAAGAGGGGCTGGCCTGTGAGCAGCAGACGCCGGTTGAGTTTAACGGACACTTGCTGGGAATCCTCCCCA
>DAOWNM010000215.1 GCA_030642565.1 Bacteroidota bacterium
GACTGAAGAAGTTGAACGCTGACCCATCTATCGGTTTGAAGGCTATTAAAGAGGTGGCCGGTATCGATAGAACGGGTATTACCATTGAAGATATCGTTTTTAAGATTGGTCCGCGGATCAATGCAGCAGGGAGAATGGAATTGGGTAAAAAATCAGTTGATCTCCTGGTTTGTGATAAAGGCACAGATGCTCATATCATCAGTAAAAAGATCAACGACTTCAACCTTGATCGGAGGAGCATAGATACCGAAATCACACGTCAGGCTATTGAGATGATTCAGGGCGATGCATCGCATAAGGAGAGGAACTCCACAGTGCTTTATAATCCGGAATGGCACAAAGGGGTGATCGGGATTGTGGCCTCCAGGTTGCTGGATCATTTTTATAAGCCCACTGTGATCCTGACCAAATCCAGTGGATTGGTTACCGGATCGGCCCGGTCTGTGAATGGTTTTGACCTCTACCAGGCCATTGAGTCGTGCAGCGACCTGTTGGTGAATTTTGGTGGGCATAAATATGCAGCGGGATTGACCATGAAGGTTCATAATCTTCCCAAGTTCAGGGAGAGGTTTGAGCAAATTGTCAGCGAAACCATCGTCCCGGAACAGTTAATTCCGGTGGTGGAGATTGATACAGAGTTGCAACTTACCGAAATCACAGAAAAATTCTTTAGGATTCTAAAACAGTTCGAGCCTTTTGGTCCCGAAAATATCAGTCCAGTATTTCTTTCAGAGAATGTAGTTGATAACGGATATGGACGTACAGTGGGTAGCCATGGCGAACATTTGAAATTAACCCTGATCCAGGAGGAGAATCCCTTCCAGGTTTTTCCCGCCATTGGATTTCACCAGGGAAGTATGTATGAGAAGATTAACAAGGGGGCTCCATTTGATATCTGTTATCAGCTGATGGAAAATGAGTTCAGGGGCCGGGTCAGCCTCCAAATCCACCTTCTTGATATTAAATTTGATTAAAGGTTCAGTCGCAGCTGAATCGCAGCTTCCCATTTTCGAATTCCTCTATTTGTAATTCCTGATATTTTAGCTGAAAGAGTGATTCGGTGAATCGGTTTTAGTGTGAGCAGAAGGGTGGTTTTTTGACCACTCCCATAGTATGCCGGAAAACTGAAACTATAGTAGAAACCAGGTTCATAAAGGTAGATCCTGTTCTCCCAGTCACCAACCTGGAAAAGTACAAATTGAATAGTGGCTTTCAGATTCCGGGAGGAGCTAAGTGTTACTTGTTGAACAGCTGCATATCCCGGAACTTCTTCTTTCTGTTGTGAATAGTGCGAGATCACCAGCCTGGTTTGCCATTTGAAGAGATCCTGGTAATTATAGATCAATCGCCCGTCTATCCTGGTAACTCTGAAATTTTGCAGGGGGCGTAGTTTGGTTTTTTCAGTTGCCGGGGTAGTTTGCCATGTTTTGTTCACCACCCTAAACCTCCATTGAAGCGGTTTTTTTCCGGGATTCTGCATGGAAAGATCCAATCTGTTTCCACTGGATGGAACCGTGGTAAGGTAGCGGGGCGACAGGTAACGAAATAGTTCGCCAGTCAGCTCCGCTGTTACGAATCTGCCGGTCTCCACATGCAGATGAAATGCTACCCCCTGTTCATTTTCAATGATGCTTCCCGAAGCATAGGAGGAGGGGTTTGAGCCTCGGTATTCGGTTCCATAGTGGTGCATCAGCAAACTACCTTGTACAAAATCGCTGAAATAGTATTCCGTACCAAGAAGGCATGCCATGGAGCGGTTTCCACCGAATGAGATTTCTCCAAAAATATGGATCTGACTCTTTTGCCAGTTTCCATGCAGGCTGGCCTTCTGGTGCAGGGCCGGACCTGGGCTTGTGATCAGGTATTTCATCGCTTTTTTGGTGGGGTAGATACATTCAGTACCGCTCATGATTCCCACTGCCAGCTGGCGGTGCTTGTAGAGCGCCTGGATTCCTGTATGGATCCTGAAAGCCAGATCCCTGCCCTCCAACTCACCCATGGTTCTGTAGAGACCGGAGGTGCGTTGATAGTTCAGCCAGTTGTCAGCTGCCGGGTTTTCAGTAAATGCAGAGGGAGAGAGGCTCAACTGACGAAATGATGCCCATATTAAAAGTTCAATTCTATTTAGATCCAGCTGGCAGGCAATTCCCTGTTCAAACATGGTTTCGGTTTTGGAGGCATAGGGTCTGATCTGTGAGAGTGATTGATGGTTGACACGAAGTTTCCCGGCCTGATGGATAAAACCGGCACCATTGACCAGTCCCACCCCCTGGTTCATTTGAAAATTGCCAACCACCAGTTGTTTGAGGAACCGCTCACCAGTGTAGGAGAGATAACCCGAAAGAAACTGGGGCCTCTTTTGGTAAAGGAACAACTCTCCGGCATCTTTCTCGTAAGTGAGAGCCATGGAGAGGTTTTTCCAAAGATGGGATCTGAACCTGATGGTTGTTTTCAGAGGAGGGCCGGCATAAGCAGTTTTGCCCCCGGAAACGGAATCCTCCAGGTAGCCCTCGCTATTTGGAAAAGATCTTCCCATATTGATCAGAATCGTGTGTCGTAATGGCTTTTCCCCATTAGATATTTTGACTCTGTTCAGCTTTACAAAGGGTTCGATTTCAATCACCTTCGATTGATGGAAACCCGGGAGTACTGCCAGTTCATGGATGGAGTAGATCTCTCCATATTCTTCACGGTATTTTATCAGGTTGTGGAGCTGGTAGGAGGTAAACAATCCCGAAGCGTCGAGTTCTTCAGGTGAGGCGTTGTTCAGGTCGATGGTCAAGTTACCAGGTTCATCAAAAACATTTAATATTGGTTCGGGTATGATGGCCGATTCACTCCTGTAGAGCAGGTCTTCCATATACTGTGAGTTTAAATTAGGTTGCTGTGCTTTCAGGAGGGCGGGGATCCATAACAGAAACACCAGTAGGCGAAGTTGTATGTTACCATGCATGGGTCAAAGAGGTATATGGCGAAAGGCCTGAGTCGGCCCTGTACTGGAATGCGAATTCTGCAACCCACTTTGTGAATTTCAAGGAAATTCCCCACGAAAATGTGAATGGCCGGTTGCAGACACCTGTTCTCAAACTGGTACTCTGGTTGAGAGTCCACTCCAGTCCGTTGCACAGTATGATACCCTCTTCGGGTTTGATATGCAACTCAGAGTAGAAGTGGCCCGATTTGAGAAATGAATATGAACAGCCTGCAGCGATGGTCATTTGTTTCTGGATGGATACGGCTGGAAGGGCACTCCACCCTGCAGGATGAAACAGCCGGGCTCCAAGTTTCCATTGGTCATTGATCCTGACCTGAAGGCCAAGGGAAAAGCTAACTCCCGGAGCATAGATATACTGCTCTGTAATTGCTGAATTCCAGAGGTGAATCCCCACTCCGGCACTGATACCGGAATAGAGTTTCATACCATAGGAGAGCCACAGAGAGGTTTGTCTGAAACCCGTGAGGCCCTGAGTGGCCAGTGCAATCCCAATGGCTCCCCTTCCTGTTGTGAACTGTCCTGATAAGGATGAGTTGCCCAGCTCTTTAAGCAGGTAGGGCCTGCAATGCTGTATGGTGACCGAGGATTGCTCAATAAAACCCAGTCCGGCCTGGCTTTGGTTTGCACAACAGAATCCCTGCCTGGTAATATAGCAGCCTCCCAATGCAGCTGAAGCAGCCTCCTGCCAGTGAACCTGGCTTGTGACAGTCGCATGAACCAGGGACAAAAAAAAGACCGGGATTATTATTCCCGGTCTTTTCAACATCCACCTTTGTGGAGATATCATTGTGCCATCAATTGGTTTTAAATTTGAATTTCACCCCTTTCAACTCCTCGTTGGCTTTTACAATTTTGGAGGCCAGGCTCTCCTTGAACTTCACCATCTTCTCCACTATTTCCGGATCGCTGGTGCTCACAATTTGAGCGGCCAGTATACCGGCATTCCTTGCTCCGTCCAGGCCCACTGTGGCAACGGGAATTCCCGGGGGCATCTGCAGGATGCTCAGTATGGAATCCCAACCATCAATGGAGATGGATGCATTAATGGGAACTCCTATCACCGGCAGGGGTGTTAATGCTGCAACTATCCCGGGAAGGTGTGCTGCACCGCCTGCTCCGGCGATAATGACTTTAATGCCTCTTCCGGCAGCATTCCTGGAAAAATCCATGGCCTGATCAGGTGTTCTGTGAGCCGAAAGAGCGTTGATCTCAAAAGGGATCTCAAATTCATCCAGCAGTTTTGCTGCCTGCTCCATAATGGGAAGGTCCGATGTGCTTCCCATGATAATACTAACTTTAGGATTCATCTGTTTATGTAGTTTTGCAATGGTTATCAGTTAACGAAATTACAATTATTTTTAATCCTGCATTTTGATGTGTATTTTAATATAAAATATTACATATGGATAGAAACATTGTTCAGGTTCATGATAAATATTTTGAACCATTTATAACCGAAGAGGCGATTCAGAGAGAGGTGACACGTATAGCCGTGGAGATGAACCGCAATCTGGCCGGTAAGGATCCCGTTTTTCTGGGTATTCTGAACGGAGCATTTATGTTTGCCAGTGACCTTTACAAACAACTCACTTTTCCCTGTCAGATATCCTTCCTGAAACTGGCTTCCTATAGCGGTACCGAATCGACCGGAAGTGTTAAACAGCTGATTGGGATCAACCGTGACCTGAAGGACCGAGTGGTTGTTGTGCTGGAAGATATTGTTGATACCGGTGTGACCCTGGAGACGATAATCAGGCAACTATCGGGATATGAGCCGGCGGAGATCCTGGTGGCAACCTTTCTTCATAAACCGGAAGCCACAATAAGGAAGGTTAAACTGGATTATGTTGGGATGGAGATACCAAACAACTTTATACTGGGGTATGGGCTGGATTATGACGGCTATGGTAGAAACTTCAGGGAAATCTACCAGTTAGTGGATGAATGAGGCAAATGTTTACTATTTTTGGTGGCGTTAAAAAAAACTGAAAAAACATGCTGAATATTGTATTATTTGGTCCTCCGGGATCGGGAAAAGGAACAC
>DAOWNM010000270.1 GCA_030642565.1 Bacteroidota bacterium
GCGGAGGCGAAGATAGAAAAGGAGGATCTTGATGATTTCCTGGACCAGGATTCTATTCCTGAGATTGAGATCTCCCTGGATAGTTTTGGAATATCTCTTCCCATGCTTGCAAAGATCTCCAATGTGAATGCAACATTGACCTTTGGTCCCGATTCGGTATCACTGCACCGCTTGGATGGAACCATCGGGGAGAGTTCATTTGGCTTTTCCGGGATGTTAACCAACTATGGAGCCTTGGCCCATGCCGATTCGGGGGGGATTGTAACACTGGATTTTGATATCTCCTCAGATCTGATGCGGGCTGAGGACCTCTTTACAATTAACAATGAGTTTCTGCTTCCGCAGACTTACAGAACAGAGTATCTTGAAGATTTCAGGCTGTCGGGCACCCTGGACGCACCTGCTGCCGGATTGGTTTATGATTCTGTTTCACTGGATTTTGAACTCGATATTGTAGACCTTGGCTGGGGTTTCAGATACTATCCAAACAGGTTTAAAGATTTTTTGATCCGGATTAAAAGAGAGGGAGACCTGTTGTTAGTCGACAATGTTCAGGGCAGTGTAGGCGAGAATAATCTGAACCTATCTGCATCACTGGGGAATTTTACCGACACCCTGGTAGAAAACATGTATGGTAGTTTTGAGTTGTATTCCGATCTGCTCGATTTTAACCAGCTACTAGATTACCAGCAACCCGATGAAGGAAGTGAAGTCCGGAAAATTGATAGTGCTGAGGTGCGTGAACCACTCCGGCTGAATGAAGTGGACTTTCCACGAATCGATTTTACTGTGGATATTGGTGAGTTGCGTTATGGTAAGCACAAGATTTACGGGATGAATGGAAAGTTCAGATCGAGCAAGGAGAAGATATTCTACCTCGAACGGTTTGTTATTTCTCCTGAAGGCAGGGGTACCCTTGAGTTAAACGGACAATTCAATGTATCCCATCCCGATCTATACTCCATCAGTGCTGAGCTTGATCTGAAAGGGATCGATATCAATGACCTGAATCTGGAGTTTCAGGCCGGGGATACCATCTATACACTGAAGGAAAATTTCCACGGTGTTGTGGATGCAAAAGGACTGGCTGAGATCTTTGTTACCCCGGATCTGAAAGTGGATATGCCTACCATAACAGCTGCTTTTAATCTAAAGGTGACCGATGGTGCGCTGATTAATTTTACACCCCTGCAGGCAGCCGGAAGATTTCTGGACAGCAAGGATCTGAATAATGTCAGGTTTGCAACTGTCAGGAACAGCTTTACCATGATGGATTCAAAGATCAACATCCCACTGATGAATGTTGAATCGACTATGGGTCAACTGCTGATTCAGGGGGAGCAGGGCCTCGATAATAGTTACCTCTACCTTGTACATGTTCCCCCGAAACTGGCTAAGGAGGCGGCAAGAAGTGCAATGTCAGAAGGTGGGAAACAGAATGGAGAGGATCAGGTAAACCAGATGAAAAGGGGGGATTTTCTGATGATTACGGTGTGGAGTAATGGTACTGACTCTGATTTTAAACTGGGTGATAAGCGGCATAAGTTTCAGGAATGAGGGAGATACGATTCGCTTTGGGCTATATGCCACACCGGTTATGGGGGAGCATTTTGCAGGCGCAGGTACTTGAAAAGGAGCCGGGAAGAGATTTCTATACCCCCGGGGAGTATATACAGAACGACAGCACTACAATGGCTTATCAGCGTCTGAGCCCCATGCAGAGGGAGGTGCTCCGCTTGGTGAATGAGTATAGTGACCGGACCCTTCATCGCATTTTTTCCAGGCAAAAGACGGTGAAGCAGTTTCAGGATCAGGTGGACCGGGCGACCATCAGCAATCACATCAGGCCCTATATAGAAAAGAAGCTTTTTGCGATCCTGGAAATTGCCCGGGACAACCGGATTCCCATTTTTGTTAAAGAGAAAAGCAGCGGAAACATCTTTCCCGAGGATTTCCTACAATTGGAGCGGGTCCCCGCTGCCCCACTCTTTAGTTTTCGGTACCGGGAGCAGTTGTCCTATACCCTGTTGCTCAATCACGGTGAGCATCAGCTGATCCTGAAGGATACCTCCCTGGAGATAGTAACAAATAGTCCAACTACCATCATCCTGGGAGGGACCCTCTACTTTATCAGTGAGATTGATGGTAAGAAGCTGAAGCCGTTTATGACTAAAGAGCGGATCTTGATCCCGTCCAAGTTCGAAGGGAAGTACTTTGCATCATTTGTGAGGAACACCCTTCGGGATTATCATACACTGACCGAGGGTTTTGAGGTGAGGACCATAACCCCTTCCCGGAGAGCGGGAGTGAGTCTGGAGATAGGAATTTCCAATAAGCCTGTCTGGATCCTGTCGTTTCATTACAATAGCTACACTATTTGGCGTGATAGTCCCCTGAGGCGGTTTGTTAAATACCTGGGAGAGGCAGAAGGGAATGCTTTTGAAACATTTGAGCGTGATGATGCATGGGAGCAACAGATTGTGGATATGCTGAATGAGATGGGACTTCGTTCCAGGGATGAGCGAAATTTCTATTTAAACAATAAGTTTAATAAAGATGATGAAAGTGACATATATTCAGCTATTAATTTTATCAATGAATATGCCTCTTCTTTACAGGATTCCGGAATAGAGATCAGCCAGCGACTAAACAGGGAGTACTATCTGGAGAAGATCGAACTGGATATTGATTCAAGAGAGAAGACCGATTGGTTCGATATTTACGGGGTGGTCAGGCTGGGTGACCTGGAGATCCCGTTTCTCTCTTTGAAAAGACATATCCTCGAAGGAATCAGGGAATATAATTTACCCGATGGCAGAGTTGTTGTGTTGCCCGAAGAGTGGTTTGCTCGTTACTGCTCCATGTTTGAATTCGGGAAATCCACAGGAGAGAGGATCAGGATCCATAAACAGCACTTCTCCATGGTGGATGATTCGGTACGTGGATTTCATACCGAAACTCTTGAGAAACTGGAGGCGTTAACCAGCGTGGAGTCCCTTCCTGAAACGGAACTACCCGCCGGTTTGGATGCCTCGCTCAGATCCTATCAGGTAGAGGGTTACCGGTGGCTATGCTTTCTGCAACAGAACGGTTTTGGAGGCTGCCTTGCAGATGATATGGGTCTGGGGAAAACACTCCAGGCCATCGCTGTACTGTTGCGGTCAAAGGAGTTGGGCAGGGATACAGGTTCAGCTCCTGCGGATCACGGACCCGCGGTAGACGGTGGACAGTTTTCTCTATTCAATAACGCTTCAAATAAGCTTACTTCACTGATTGTTGTCCCGGCCTCCCTTCTGCATAACTGGTCGAAGGAGTGCCGAAAGTTTGCGCCTGGATTAAAAGTGCTTAACCATGTGGGTATTCAACGAAATCGGGAGTTGACCCATTTCTACAATTATGACCTGGTTATATCCACATACCATACAGTGCGTAAGGATATTATGAAGCTTTCAACTTTCCGGTTCCACTATATTGTTCTGGATGAGAGCCAGATGATCAAGAACCCCTTTTCCAAGCTCTATAATGCGATTGTTACGTTGCAGTCCGATCATAAAGTGGTTCTGACCGGGACCCCCATAGAAAATTCATTGACCGACTTGTGGTCACAGATCAATTTTGTAAATCCAGGATTGCTGGGGACGCTCAGTTTTTTCAAACGCAGTTTTGTCCAACCCATTGAAAAAAAGAGAGATGAAGAGAGGGAGGAGAAGCTCAAAGAGTTGATTAATCCTTTTATCCTCAGGCGTACAAAAGATGAAGTTGCCCAGGAGTTGCCCCCGGTGTTTGAGCAGGTTCGTTATGTGAATATGACAGAATCTCAGAAAAGGCTGTATGAAGAGGAGAAGTCCCTGGTCCGCAATGCCATATTGGAGAATTTAGAGAA
>DAOWNM010000326.1 GCA_030642565.1 Bacteroidota bacterium
ATCCCCGTTGGGGGAGAATACATTGGGAATGGCCAGCTGGGAAGGCACAACATGAATGGCCTCCACAAGCCTGAAGGTGTCGGAACAGTTCTCTTCACTGGTGGAGACCATGTAGGGATAGTAATACTTATTAGCTGCTTCGTACCTGTACTCGGTAAGTGTCTCCAGGTCGTAGGTGGTTTCACTCTCCAGAATCCCTCCTGTAGTATCCAGGAATACCCAGTCGTATGTGGCGCCATTCAGTGATTCATTAATGAACCTGACAGTGAGCATGGCATCCAGGCTACCCTTCTTACCCTTAGGGTCAAAGCTCCCGTCCAGATCAGGATCATATTCTCCGGTTATTTTATCGAGGTACTCCACGCTGAATTCGGCTTTGGTCTGGATGCTTACATAAAAAACCTTATCCATATCTGTCATCCCGAATTCATCGGTAGCCGTCAGGTAGTACTCTGTATCCCTGTAGGGCGGTTTGTAG
This sequence comes from Bacteroidota bacterium, assembly GCA_030642565.1. Classification (GTDB taxonomy): domain Bacteria; phylum Bacteroidota; class Bacteroidia; order Bacteroidales. The sequence continues at coordinate 479 of DAOWNM010000326.1, forward strand.
GATATATTGGGCCGCAGTATAGTAGTATCATTGGGAATGTCCAGATCAGCGTTGTCCGAGGTCCATTGGAAACTGAAACCGAGCGGTATAGTGATGACTTCGTGTGTCATGAGGTCGTAATAGACCAGGGTGTCGGGGAAGACATATCCGGCAAGGGCCACAAAGTCGCATGTATAAAGATATCCCGGCAGTGTTTCCTCATTGGTTTGTGCCACGCTGTCACGAAAATGATCCAGCATGACCCATGACATCATCATGGTATCCGTATCGGTCCCGTTCCAGATCCTGACCCTGTAGCCCCCTTCATCAAGATTGGATACCGATAAGGAGGTGGTTCCTGTTTCACTGCTGAATGCGGGGTCAAAGCCGCTGATGGCGGGATTGTACCTGCTCCATTCAAAATTGAAGATGCCGGCACCAGGATAGTTGGCGGTTAATGATCCGGGTTTGCTAACCTTGTTCAACTGGTAGAAGACAAAGAGGGGATCCTCTGCAGGGTTCCCTGGAGGATAGGTAAGAGTATCCACATGATCGGCGGAGGCAGAGGTAATCTGTGCCAGAGATTCCTGCATGGAAAAAAGGGCCACGATCAATCCGGCTGCCAACCACACAAGATACTTTTTATGAACCGCTCCGGGTAGTGTCATTATGAATGTTTATTCTATAAACGAATTATTGCCAAATTATTATACAAACAGCGGGGTCGTAAAAATGCAACTTTTAGATAGACTGTGCAATAATTTATGCTTTCCTGTGCGATTACAGGTGATTATTATCCATCAACATATACTATCTTAGTCAGCCCATAAAACAGAGAAGCAGGTGGAAGCAATCAGGAAGGATTTGAACGAGGCACAGCAGGAAGCAGTATTGAACCATAAAGGTCCTGCACTGGTCATTGCCGGGGCGGGATCGGGTAAGACACGGGTATTGATCTACCGGATCGCCTACCTGCTCTCCATGGGGATCCCCCCTGCGAGGATCCTTGCCCTCACCTTCACCAACAAGGCGGCCAACGAGATGAAGGAGCGGATTGCCACCATGGTTTCGCCCGGTCTGGCCCGTAACCTCTGGATGGGAACTTTTCACTCCCTTTTTGCAAGGATGCTTCGCCGGGAGGCTGAAGTGCTCGGGTTTCCTTCCAACTTTACCATCTACGATACCATCGATTCACGCAGTCTGGTGAAGACCATTGTCAGGGAACTCAATCTCGATGAAAAAATTTACAAGCCGGCCGAGGTGTTTGGACGTATCTCTGCCGCCAAGAATAACCTGGTAACCCCCGATGTATACCTGGGTAGCGGCGAGTTCCAGGTACACGATCAGATTTCGCGTCGTCCACGACTGGGCGAGGTGTATGACCGTTATGTGAAGCGCTGCAAACATTTTGGAGCCATGGACTTCGACGACTTGTTGTTACAAACCAACCTGCTGTTCAAGGACCATCCGGCGGTGCTCGACAGGTACAGGGAGTCGTTCGATTACGTGCTTGTGGATGAGTACCAGGACACCAACTACTCCCAGTACCTGATTGTGAAAAAACTTTCCGAGGTTCATCGCAACCTCTGTGTTGTGGGGGATGATGCCCAGAGCATCTATTCGTTCAGGGGAGCACGTATCGAGAATATACTGAACTTTAAAATTGACTATCCCGACTACCGTATTTTTAAACTGGAACAGAACTACCGTTCCACCCAAACCATTGTCAATGCGGCCAACAGTGTGATCAAAAAGAACAGGGGACAAATATCCAAGGAGGTCTTCTCGAAGAATGAAAATGGCGAACCCATACGCGTGGTGAAGGCCTCGGACGACCGGGAGGAGGGGTTCCTGGTGGCCGGACACATCTCGGACCTCCGTTTCAGAGAGCAATTGGAATACAAAGATTTTGCCATTCTCTACCGGACCAACGCGCAGAGCAGAATCTTTGAAGAGAGTCTTCGTCGAATGAACATTCCCTACAAGGTGTATGGATCGCTCTCTTTTTACCAGCGCAAAGAGATCAAGGACCTGCTGGCCTATTTCCGGATCACGGTCAATCCCAGGGACAATGAGTCGCTGAAACGGATCATCAACTATCCCATGCGAGGGATAGGGAAGACCACCCTGGATAAGTTAAATGGCTATGCAGAAAAGCTCGATTCCCATATCTGGGATGTGCTGACACATCTTGACCAGGTCAACCTGGGATTTAATAAAGGGACCCTGACCAAGTTGCAGGGCTTCACCCGGATGATCAAGGGTTTCCGGCAACGTCTGCAGGACATGGAGGCCTTCGACCTGGCCTATACCATCGTCAACGAAGCGGGAATCATCAGGGATCTTCAATCGGACAGGACCCCGGAGAATGTAAGCAGGTATGAGAACATTGAGGAGTTGCTCAACGGGATCAAGGTTTTTACAGACGATCCGGAA
>DAOWNM010000282.1 GCA_030642565.1 Bacteroidota bacterium
ATGTCGAGTAGCAGCCCTTCGGCAGAAACCTAAAGATTTTGATAATGGTAAAATTGCCTACAGCCGGTCAGGCACGATACTAAATCTTGTCTGTTTCAACAATCCTTCCGAGGATATCGGCATAGGGCATCATCAGGTACTCTTTACCGTCGAATTCCAGTTCTGTTCCTGAAAAATTCTTATAAAAAACCACATCGCCTACTGATATCTCAGGATCTTCGATCCCGCTGATAGACAGAACTTTTGCAAATTGAGGTTTCTCTTTAACGGTGTCAGGAATGATGATTCCCGAAGCTGTTTTCTCTTCTTTGGCTTCAATCTCAAGAAGCACATGTTGATTGATTGGCTGTAACTCTTTCATTTTACTTTAATTTAGGTTTACTATAAGCGTCGAACTTATTTTATATCAAGCAGCTGATTGATCCGGGCCTTGTCAAAACCCACAATCATCTGTCCGTTTATCTCTGTTTGGGGGACACCTTGCTGTCCGCTTTTTCTGACCATTGCTTCGGCAGCTGAGTTATCTGCTGCCACATTGATCTCCCTGTATGTGACCTGTTGCTGAGCCAGGTATGTTTTCAGTGTTGTGCACCAGCTGCAGGAAGGTGTGGTATATACAATAACTTGCATGCTCTTTCCAGGTTCACCTCCTCTATGTCCGCCTATTTCACGGCCCGATAAGATGGATCCATAGGCCGATTCGGTCTGGCACCCTTTGATAAGGTTAACCATTTTGCCATTCTCAAAAACAACCAGGCTGGGAGCAGTGGTTACCTCCAGCCGTTTGTGGATATCACGGACCCTGTTCACATCAGCAGTAAAAAGGGTTTGTGACTCCCCGCTTCTGATATTCTGGAGCCTATCCAACGCACAATCGCTCTCACCGGCACCACTTTTATATAGCAGCAGAAATGCCCTCTCTTTTGTGGAGATTACAGATTCCAGATCTTCGTATGAATATAAAGATGTTGTTTCCATCAAATTCTCGTACTGTTTATGAAAGCACAAAGAAACTGTGTCGGGGTGGAGTTTTCAGTAACTTTGGTCACATAACGGGGAATAATCGATTCGTCCGCGGGAGAGGCTGATAAGTCCGTTTTTCTCCATCTGTTTCAACAGCCTGGAGATCACTTCCCTGGAGCTGTTCATAGCCAGGGCCACTTCCTGGTGCGATCCTTCAAATATTTTTGAGCCTGAAGAGCGGTACCGATCGGTAAAGAACTTCTCCAGCCGTTCGTCCATTTTCAGAAAGGCGATGCTGTCCAGGGCATTGAGCAGCTCATCGAATCGTATCTGCATGGAGTGCATCACATACTCTTTCCAGGTCTGGAACATGGTCATCCAACTGTCGAGTAGTTCTACCGGTACAAGTATGACAGTGGTCTCCTCTTCAGTAATAGCCTTCACCCTGCTGCGGGTCCGTTCCATGCAACAGATCAGGGATACGGTACAGACCTCACCAGGTCTCAGGTAGTAGAGCAGCAGTTCATGGCCCTCTTCATCGGTCCGGCATACCTTAATCAGGCCAGAGAGCACAATAGGAAAGGACCTGATAAATTGATCCTCCCGGATCAGCTCCTCCTGGGTTTCAAATTCTTTGAATGTACCGGCTTCGCTGATGGCTGACCTGAGTCCCGATTCAAAGAACGGAAAGTGTCTCTTTACAATCTCCTCTACCATTATTCATTTTTTTGCGAAGGTAGGAAGAATACGTAAATTAATGATACCCGCCTTATGCAATCCTTACTTATAAGGTCTCCTTTTCCTGATGGCACCCGGACCTTTATCTGAAGGAGCGGATTGCTTTCTCTGAATTGCTCTTCCGTAAATCATCACAAGGATCCCTGCAAAAAAAGGGGAGTAGAGAACCAGTGCAGGAAGGTTCTTAAAAATAATCCCCGTATTATATGCAATGGAGAGGATCAAACCGGTCACCGCCAGGATCAACCCGGACCGGTACCATTGTTGTGCACGCTTCCGGGCTCCCTGCTGTGTTATTTCACTGAGGACCTTCTCATCCACCTGCCGGATCAGAGTGCTGATCTCTTCGGCTGACATTCCGGATTCTGATAACTCTTCACGGATAGAAGAATAGCTTTTCCCATCCATTTTTTCCCGGGCCAGCTTCTCTATCCTTCTTTCAGGTATTGTACTCATAGAGTGTTACTCCTCTGTCACACCTTTCAGATATTTGTCCAGGAACTTCAGTATTTGGCCATATCCTTCGATCTGGTTCTCTTTTTTCATGAAACCGTGTCCTTCATCGTCGAAGATCACATATTCCACCGGAACTCCGTTCTCTTTTACACCGGCAACAATCTCATCCGATTCCACCTGCAACACTCTTGGATCATTGGCTCCCTGCAGAACCATCAGAGGCTTGGTCACATTCTTTGCGTGGAACAGGGGACTAATTTTATAGAGCCGCACCGAATCTTCAGTGAATGGATCTCCCAGTTCATCATAGAGTGCTTTTTTAAAAGATTCCCAGTAGGGAGGAACCGATTTCAGGGTCCTGAGCCAGTTGGTCACACCAAACAGATTGACCCCAACCGCAAACTCCTCCGGCTGAAAAGTGAGTGCAGCCATGGTCATATAACCTCCATAAGACCCACCCATGATCCCTATCTTCTCCGTGTCAATGTATCCCAGTCCGGCCAGGAACTCTTTGGCCTTTACACAATCCATCAGGTCGTCCTCCCCATGTCGCTGGTTGTCCAGGTCATAAAATGTTTTTCCATATCCTGAACTACCCCTGTTATTCACAGCAAGGATAGCATAACCGTGGTTTACAAAATACTGGATCAGACTGCTGAAACCAAGCCGGCTCTGCCCGCCGGGTCCTCCGTGGATCCAGAGCAACGCAGGGACCTGGTTTTTTTCAGTAGCCTCATGTGGCTTATAAAGTATGGACGGGATCTCCAGTCCGTCGTAAGAAGGATACCTGATCACCTCTCCCGCCACAAGGTCTGCTTCATTGATCTCTTTATTCAGGGAGTGGGTCAATCTATGGAGTTCATTGTTGTTGAAATCACTTATATAGAGATCGCCTGGTGAAGTGGGACTACTGACAGAGAGACGAATAAGCTCTTCAGAACGGGAGATGTTAACGCCGGAGATACTTTTACCCCCTATATCAGGCATTTTCATCTCTTCTCCTGAGGCCACTTCAACCACTTTCACCACGGTTCTGGCATCTTCGTTGATCCCGATCACCTGGTATTTTTCATTGAAGGAGAAATAAGCATACCATACATCCCAGTCGGCCTGGTATACTACCTCTTTTTCTTCTGTTTCCAGGTGATAGGAGGCGACATAGGTAAACTCATTATCCTCGTTGGTCAGGTAATAGAGGTACTGGTCGTCCAGTGAGAAGTCGGCCGGTGAGTAGGTGGCATTTCCTTCATGTTCTGAAATATGGCTTAACGTTCCTGTTTCGAGATCAAGCAGATACATTTCATTGTTTGAGGTTGTGATATCCTGGGTAAGAACCATGTACCTGCCTGTATTGGAGATACTGGCAGGTGTCAGGTTTTCCTTGTTCTCGTAGATCATCTCCGGTTCGAATGTGGCAATATCCATCCTGTACATATCAAAGAATCGCGGATCGCGTTTATTCGAAATAAAATAGAACTGTTTGAAATCCCGGGTCCATCCTCCGAACTGTGAAACAGCACC
>DAOWNM010000331.1 GCA_030642565.1 Bacteroidota bacterium
AGGATCTGCTGAGAGATATCCAGTTTTCACTGGACGGTCCAGAGGCCCAGGCCAGCTGGGAAGAGCTGCCCCCCATGTACATGCCTTTGAGCCGCAGGCTGAATGTAATGGTCCGCACCCACTGGTCATCCACTTCCGAACTGACCAAAACCGAAACTGACCAGCTGGAGATCCTAAAAGAGGAGTTCCCCCCTGTGCTGGCACAACTGGAAAAGGCTGTGGAGGAGATCCGCGAGCTTGACCAGAAGTTGGAGCAGCTGAAGGCACCATGGACACCCGGGAGGGTTCCCGCACTAAATTAAATGTACTGTTGGAGATATTCCTGTACCAATCCCTACAGTGGTTTCACCTTGAAACTGCCCACCATATATTTACCACCAGGAAGGTGCATCTTACCGAATTCACCTTCTGGTTTTGCATCCTCCTCTACGGTGATGCAGGCGCTCTGCCGCAGTTTTTCAATGTCCACCACTTTGGGGTCGTCACGGTATACGGTGATTATCCTGGTTTTTGCCGCAGTTGTCGTTGTAAAAAGATGGACCGCTAAGAAACAGAACCTTCCCGCCAAAGATGAGCTGTCCAAGGATATCCTTCGCCGCGGAGCAGCTACCTCCTATTACCTTTCTCTATATATGTGGCTGGCATTGATGTTTTTTGAGGATAACATCCACCTTGAGCAGCACTCACTCATCGGGGCCGGCATTCTGGGTATGGCAATAATATATGGCCTTAGCTGGGTCTATCACAACTACATCAAACGGTCTCATGACTAACCGCATCAGGGAGCTACGGGCAAGGGACAACCTGACCCAGTCGGACCTGGCCCGAAGTGTAGGGGTAAGGCGGGAGACCATCGTTTTCCTGGAGAAAGGAAAATACAATCCCTCCCTGAAACTGGCCTACGATATTGCGCAGGTATTCGGGATGAAAATTGAAGAGGTGTTTGTGTTTTAGCCACTTATTCAGAGACTTTCTTCTTTAAGTTTCTCTGAAATAAACATTTTAATAACACTCTGTCTAGTGACCCCGAGATGCCGGGCCACCCTGTCTAATTTCTGGACCATCCAGACAGGGAAATCGACACTTACTCTTCGTTGTTCCAAACCTGGACGGATAGCATTTTCTAAATCGTAATGAACAGAAAGATCTTCACCTGCATCAAATCTCTTATCAAATTCTGCTGCTGTTATATATTTCTTTTTCATCGTCCCTTGCTTTTCTGACTGAAATAATTCTGATTCTATTTCTTCTGAGGGTAAAAACCGCGGACCAGATATCCTTTTCTAGCTGTGCTATAAGAAAGAACATGGGTTCATCAACCCATCTGGCAGGAATCTCAATCCTGTTCGAATCCCTCCAAAGTTTTCTGGCTGATTCAAAGTCTATCCCATGCTTTCTTCTGTTTGACTCACTCTTGTTTTTATCGAACTCAAACATCTAATACTTGTATTATGCAAATATACTTAAAAAAGTATTAGAAAATACTTAAAAAAGGCACAATAAATATATTCAGATGCAACTTGAGTTGCAATCTTTGCTAAAGAAGGAGGTTGACCTGGTGTCGGAACAGTCAGTTTCAAGACATGTCAGGCCTTTTATCGAAAAAGAAAAGAAGCTGATATTGAATGGTCAAAAATTATTGTGCTACGTAATATACTTGTTCATGAGTATTACATAGTCGATCACATCATCATCTGGGATATCATAGAAGTTGAACTTCCGAATCTCATGATTCGCATTGAGGAACTGCTCTCTGCTTTCGACTCCTAACCGATAATCTTTCTTGGCATACTATTTCATCTCGAAAGGTATCCCCAATTCGTTAGCAATCTCCTTCATCTCCTTCTGCACAGGGACCAGTACATTGATGCCCTCTTTGCTGATGCGCTCCTCGTTCTCCCGTTCGGGGTCTCCGGGGATCATCACACGGTTGTGCCCTTTGCCGGGCTTGGCGGCCCTGAAAGTCTCGATCCATTTGTCCATCTGCGATCTGAAGGCATCAGGGGTCTGGAAAGCATCGATGCGCATGGCGCCGAAAAAGTGGCCGGTGCCTTCACCAACCTTATCCTCTTTCACCGGCAGATAGGCTACTGATGGTGGACAGAATGGTCCGAAGTTGGCGCCTGAAAGCACCGCCGAGAATATATCTACGATGGCGCTCATGCAGTACCCTTTGTGACCACCCTGCTCCCGGGTACCCCCCAGGGTAAGCATGGTTCCACCCTGTTTGAGAATATCCGGATCATCTGAGGGAATACCATCGGCATTCTGAACATAGCCTAATGGTACCTTTTCACCCATTTTTGCTGCTACGGCCAGTTTTCCACGGGCGATGGGGGTGGTGGAAAAATCCGCCACAAAAGGAGGGTGTATCCCGGCGGGTACTGCCACTGCGATGGGATTAGTACCCAGCATCTGTGACACTGAAAAGGTGGGTGCAACAAGTGGATTGGCAATGGTCATGCAGATACCGATCATATCGTGCTGAAGGGCCATCATGGAATAATAACCGGCGATCCCAAAGTGGTTCGAGCCGCGGGTCGAAACCCATCCTGTACCGGCAGTTCTGGCCTTCTCAATGGCGATCTCCATCGACTTTGTTGCAGCGATCATCCCGATGGCACCATCGCCATCTACCACAGCGGTGCTGGGCGATTCGTGGACTATTTTTACATCGGGTGTTACATTGATGCGCTTGGCCTGCCACAACTGGAAGTAGTCTTTGATGCGGATCATGCCGTGGCTGGAGTAGCCCCTCAGTTCGGCAGCGATAAAGACATCGGTGGCTATTTTTGCATCTTC
>DAOWNM010000166.1 GCA_030642565.1 Bacteroidota bacterium
CAAACAACTGGTTATAGGAGATATTCTCGCCCCCCAGCACATACCGCTCTCCCGGCCTTCCCTTTTTCATGGCCAGCAGGTGACCGGTCACCACATCCTCCACGAAGACGTAGTTACCCGAGCTGTGGCCATCGCCGGGAATCAATCTCCAGCTGCCCTCCATATATTGTTTGATCATTTTGGTGACCCCGTTGGATTCGCTCAGGAAACCCGGACCATATACCCGCGTGGGATTAACGATAACAACTTCCGGGTTTGAACCCTTTCGCCCCAGGAGCTTCTGTTCAAGCCGGAACTTGGATGTTTCATAGTCGGTGAAGAAGGAGGCAGGAGCAGGTGAAGATTCATGGACGGCCTCTCTGTCGGACGGACCAAGGATTCCTGCTGTGGAGGTGACTACCACCCGCCTGACCCCCTGGTGGCCAGCTGCCTCAATGACGTTCAGGGCACCATTCACATTGAGGCGGCAGATCAGTGCGGGGTCTTTTAACCAAACCCCGGCAAAGGCTGCGGCGTGATAGGCCTCTTCGCAACCATCCATGGCTTTTTCTAATGACAATTTCTCGAGAATATCTCCCTTAAATAGCTTGACTTTTGGATGCCGGATCAACTCCGCTTTGGATTCGGAACGGTAAAGGGCATGAACGGTATGGCCCTCCTTCACCAGCCTTTTTACCAACTGAATCCCTATAAAACCTGTGGCACCAGAGACAAATACCTTCATATTAGCTGAAATGAATAATTTTCATCTCTGGATGGGCACGCAAGGAAAACCATTCATTGCTAAGTGCCATTATCGAATGTATGATCACGGCACTCCAGATATTTCCTGTAATCAGGGTTATATAACAGAGTAAGAACCCCACCGGAATGGCACCGAAAGTTTCGCCCGGACCTTTATAGAAATGGGCAAAGGCATAAAGTGCACAATTCAATGCGATGGCCGGACCCGTTTCCATCAAACCCAATGAGGCATGTAGTACAAATCCGCGGAAAAGGAATTCATAGCCAACAAGGAATAGTAACCAGCTAACACTACTGAGTGCAACCATACCTGGTGTCCACTGTTTTGCCCTGATTTGAGGATAATGTTCCAGGTTGCCCGGTTTCTGGGCAGCAAAATAGCCCATGATCAGGATCAGAGGAATCAGTAGCCAGGACCACCAGGGGGGAGCTGAGTGGAACTTGAAAGAAAGTCCGTATTCTTTCAACGTAACGTCGGGCAGCATCAGGAGGATCAGGATTGAAAGTACTCCCAGGAACAAAAATCCCAATATACGTTGTAGCACCACCTGGTTTCCTTGCCTGTCCAGAATTTTACAAATGACCCCGAACCTGCTGCTGCAGGCGCTGTTATGCGATATAAAATAGTAACTTCCGAATCCCACGACGCACCATAGACAAGCTATACTGAACCGAAGATTTTCGGCGGAGAGTATGTTTTCAGCCATGGTATGGTTCAGGTTATATCCCGGATTTAGTTGGCGTCAGGATTGTTTACCTTATCATTCACCAGTTCAGTGACAGAGCGGAAGTCGATCTTCCCGGTACCCATTATCGGCATCTCCTCCAAAACAAAGAACTGACGGGGGAGGGCTATATTGGGAAGTTCTTTACCCATCTTACGCAAGATGGCTATCTTATTGATCTCTTTGGTTACGGCTGCTACAATGATGGCCCCTTTGATTTCGTCGGGGATCTCCACGATGCAGCAGGAGACGCCTTCGGGCAGGTGCTGCTCCATGACATTCTCCACTTTTACCAGCGAAACCATTTCACCTCCAGTTTTCACAAATCGCTTAAAACGGCCCGAATGCCACAGGTAGCCATCTTCATCCAGGAAGCCCATGTCGCCGGTGTTGTACCAACCGTCCACGATGCTTTCGGCAGTCAATTCGGGTGCGCCCAGGTAGCCCTTCATTACCAGATCCCCTTTTACCAGGATCTTGCCCACCTCACCCGGTTTGCAAACTTTGTCTGTTTCCAGGTGTTCGATCCTGACCTCTACTCCGGGGATAACCTTCCCGGTACTTCCCGGTCGATTGTATTCCAGCGAATTGGTTGATATCACAGGTGATGTTTCGGTGGTACCATATCCTTCCAGCAAGGTTACTCCATGCTTTTTCCGGTAACCATCCCGTAGGGCATCGGGACATTTATCTGCCCCGGAGACTATGATCCGGAGGCTTTTGAAATCTCCAGGTTCCGATTTTTGCAGATATCCCCAGAAGAAGCTGGGAGTGCCCACCATGACGGTTGGTGCCTCTTCACGTGCAATGTTGCTGATGGTCTGGAAGTCGGTTGGATTGGCATGGGTAACCATGGTCATCCCCTTTACGAAGGTGACCCAGAGGTTTACGGTTAAGCCGAAAACATGGAAAAAGACCAGGCTGGCCAGCATGACATCAGATGCATGAATGCCTACATGATCGCAGATACTAATGATATTTGACGAAATGTTCCGGTGGGTAATCTGTACCACTTTCGGATCCTTTTCACTGCCGCTGGTGAACAGGATGGCGGCATTGTCATCTTCATCACCCTTGTGGATGCTGTTGAGGATCATATTCACGGGCAGTTTGGCTTTTAGTGCTGCTTTTAGCTTTTCCCCCGTGGTGATGCCTTTCATGATATCTTCGATCAGGACCATTCCATCCATCACCGGACATCCAATTTTATCGAGCAGGGCCTTGGAGGCGATGATGGTTTTAAACCCACACTTCTCCTGGGCATATATTGCATTCTCCTGAGCACCGGTGGAGTAGTTGATCATCACCGGAACTCGTCCGCTCATCAGTGTTTCCACTGAGGCAAGTGCACATCCGGCCGACGTGGGAATCATGATGCCGATATATCCCTTATCGTATTTATTGAATTTTTTTGAGAGAATCAATGCCCCGATAAGTGCTTTTTCATATGTTACATTGCTCTTGGTAGTCTTGTCCTTGATGGCCAATTTTTTCTTGTACTTTTTCGCTGATCTGACGAATTGTTGATGTAGAAGCATTTTAGTCACAGTTTGGTTAAAAAAGGGTAATTTAGTCGGGTAAATATAAGAATTTGATCGAATCTTACATTTTCGCCTCATACGAATTACCTTGTTGTGGACAGGTTGGCTGTTTTTTCCGGGACAGCTTCTGTCCGGCCAGACTCATGGGACCATTTCCGGTACCGTTGTTGATGAAGGTTCAGGAGAGCCTTTGATAGCAGTCAACATCAGTGTCGACAGGCGTTCGGGTACAGCCACCGACCTCAATGGGGTGTTCTTACTTACACTCGATGTAGGTGAACACCTTATCGAGTTTTCCTATGTTGGGTATTCAGATCAGCAAAAAATGATCACCTTGCGGGAAGGTGAGGTCATTCGGCTTGAGATCGGGATGAAAGTAAGCAGCAAGATGCTTGATGAAGTGGTGATTAGTGCCGGAAAATATGAACAGAAACTGTCGGAAATCACTGTTTCAATGGAGGTGATCAAGCCTCACCAGCTGTCCAATCAAAATATAGTGTCACTTGATATGATCCTTGAGAAGACACCCGGGATCAGTATCCTGGATGGACAACCCAGTATAAGGGGAGGAAGCGGTTACAGCTATGGAGCGGGGAGCAGGGTGCTTATGCTGGTAGACGACCTGCCAATGATCTCAGCAGATGCCGGGGATATCAAATGGAACTATATGCCGGTGGAGAACCTGAGCCAGGTGGAGGTGATCAAAGGGGCCTCTTCGGTACTATATGGCTCTTCAGCGTTGAATGGGGTAATCAACCTCCGTACACGCTTTCCAGGCAATGAACCCGTCACAGAAGTGACACTATTTGGAGGGGCGTTTATGAAACCCTCACGCAAGGAGCTGATCTGGTGGGACCGTCAACCATTGTTTGCTGGTGGATCGTTCAGTCATCTGCGAAAGAGAGGGAACCTGGATATCTCTTTGGGAGGGAACTATTTCAAAGATGAAGGGTACCGGAAGGGGGAATATGTAAACAGGATCAGGGGGAACGTGGGACTCAGGTATCGTTTTAAGAAGATTCAGGGGCTCACCGTGGGACTTGCCACCAGTGCCATGTATATCGACAAGGGAGATTTCCTTCTCTGGCAGGATGCAGACTCAGGTGCATTCCGGCAGAATCCTGAATCAATGACGCCCCTGACGGGATACAGGTATAATATTGATCCCTCTGTGGAGTATTCGACCAGGGGAGGGGATAAGCACTCCTTGAAAGCAAGGTTATTTGGTGTGAAGAACACCACTTTAAATACCGAACAGAACAGTGCTTCAAAATTGTGGTACGCAGAATACCGCTATCTTAAAAGGTTCCGTTCCTGGATTAATTGGACCAGTGGTATCACTTTCTCAAGGAATATCATCATTGCCAACCTCTATGAGAATCATATGGGATCAAATACATCGGTTTACTCCCAGATCGATGCAGATCTGTATAAAAGGCTGAAGATCTCCTCAGGTGTCCGGTGGGAATTTAATACACTGGACGGTGATCTTTACTATTCTATTCCCGTGTTGAGGGCAGGTTTAAATTACCAGGCAGGAGAGGGCACATTCCTGAGGGCCTCCATTGGACAGGGGTATCGTTTCCCTTCGGTAGCCGAGAAGTTTACCGATACAAATATTGGCGGATTGAAGATCTTTCCAAATCCTGACCTGGAGCCGGAGAGAGGTTGGTCCACCGAACTGGGTGTGAAGCAAGACTTAAAGTTGGGGAGCTGGATTGGCTTAGCTGACCTGGCTCTTTTCTGGACGGAATATTACAATATGATCGAGTTCACTTTCGGTGTATATCCACCTAATCCGGACGACATCCCCACATTTGATGATGTGGGTTTCAAAGCGTTGAACATAGGTACAGCCCGGATCAATGGGGTAGAAGGTACACTATCTGCTACAGGGAGAGCAGGACCCGTAGGGCTCCGGCTTTCCGGTGGCTATACCTTTATTAATCCTGTTGATCCATCGTTCAGTGATTCCTTACAAATTCTAAAGTACCGGCGGCGGCATTTGCTGAAGTGGGATCTGGAGGCCAGTATCTGGAAGATTTTTGCGGGTATAAATTTCCAGTATAATTCAAGGATGGTTAATGTGGATGATGTTTTCCTTGACCCATTTATTGGTGAGTTGCTTCTGCCTGGTTTCCCGGGATATTGGGAGGAGTTTGGAACCGGTTATACACTGATCGATTTCAGGATGGGGTGGAGTATCACTGAGGTAATCAGGATCAATGCAATCCTCAGAAACGCCTTTAATGTGGAGTACCTGGGGCGACCCGGCGATATTGGCCCGCCGCGCAACATCACCCTGCAGTTGCGCCTGGACCTCTGATTCATAAGGACTCCTATTTGGATTTCACAAACTTCCCTGTAAAGAAAGCTTTACTGTTTGCTACCCTGTAAAAATAGGTGCCGGGCTGCAGCGCGCTGCCATCGAACCCGAAATGGTGTTTTCCGGATGGAACCAATTCCGATTCCTGGTGTACCAGGACCCCCAGGATGTTATACACATTTAACTCAACCCTCTCTTCGAACGGGGTAAAATAATCCAGGCGGGTCACCTCTGAAAAAGGATTAGGCACATTCTGGAAAACCTGAAATTCTGTCACCTGGTTGGGATCGATCCCTGCAGTTTCTTGCACGGTGATAACGATCGATGAATCATCCACCACCTGGGCCTCGATCCCTCCATATAAATCAACCATGGCTGTTATATAGATGGCAAGTGCAAATTCTCCTGCCTGGGTGGGCGTGCCTGTAAGCAGAATACAATAAGCGGTATCCGGATAGAGTATGTCGGCATTTGGGTAATAATCTATTCCGGGCGGTATGTTTTTCACCGAGTCTATCTTTATGTAGAGAATGGTCACTTCAGTACCCAAAATCTCAAATGTACCTGGCGGAATCACAGTAACCACCTCATCGTAAAGAACATTGACCACAGCCAGGGGTAGGTCTATGGGACAGAATTGTCCCGGGTCCCCGATATCCACACATGTCGTATCGGGTTCACACTGAGCGGATAGCTTAATTCCTGTAAGGATGACAATAGCCAGAATGGCCAGGAACCTTACGCGATTGTTCATATGAGGATTATTGACCATCCAGATGGCTTAACTCGCTGTTCTGTTCATTTGGTTACAAATGGTTAAACATTATAAAGATAATATCAATTCCTGCCATTGTCAATTTATCATAGATCGTTTTAATTTAATGTCATTCTTAAAGCATTTTCCATACCTTTGCTTTTTCTTTCAAACTAAACACTTTAAGATTAGAGTTATGA
>DAOWNM010000339.1 GCA_030642565.1 Bacteroidota bacterium
GGAACTGGAAACAGATGGGGTGATCAATCACAGTGAAGAGCACCTGGTACTATCCACCAGTAAACCGGACAGCCTCTCTGTGGGCGATCTGGTCTATGCGCTCCCTTCCCATATCTGCCCCACCATGGCACTTCATGAGCAAGCATGGGCCTCGATACCATTGCCGACCTGCAGAAACTACCCGGTCTCCTCGGAGCAAGAGGCTTTCCTCAACTCTATGTAGCTTTCCGGAGAGGGCCTGATCAAATGGATACCACCATTTCTCCCATTCTGATTCAGGATGAGTCCATTCACCAGTATCATAACGCCCAGTTCAAAATCGGGAGCAGCATCCTTTTCCCAGACCGGCTCTCCATCCAGCGTCAAACACTTCTCAATAGCAAATAAACATTAATCAAAAAATATTTGATTTTCGTCATAGTCCATGCAACGTTTATGGATGTTTTTCGTTCATTCATGTAAAGGGAGTTGATGGGAAAATAATTGATAAATGAAGTTACGCTGGCTATATTACATATGGTTTCTGGTGATATTCCCAACTTTCGGGTTTGGACAGGATTGTAACATCAGGTCTAAAGCCAATGATATCAATCCGGATCAGTTTTGTTCCCCGGTGGAAGTGGTGACATGGGAGGTGACCTACGTGGATGTAAATGATGCTGGTACACTGGTTGAAATCCACTTTGACTGGGATGATGGAAACACCGAAACGATCGCTGCCATTGAGATTGACCCCGTCAACAGCGAATGGGAAGCCATAGCCACACATACCTATGTCTCTAACGATGACAGGTGCAACTACAGGCCTGTGGCTACTCTGATTGTGGATGGTGTGATGTGTACATCCTCTTCACAGGAGCAGATTGTAACCGTCTGGGATAATGACAACAATAATGGAGGAAGGGTCAATGCATCACCCGATGTATATCCCATCTGCGTTGGGAATGGTGCTACCATGCAATTTGATGATGCCACCCTTTTTAACTGCGTTCCTCCCCAGGAAGAAGATGTACCAAACGACAGAACGCGCTGGATACAGTGGGTCTATGGTACGAACATTACCATGACCGGTGCCCCTGTGATGGTTGATGGTGTGGTAAGAGCCTATCCTTACTCCGGCCCTGTCATAGAGCTTACCGGACCGGTAACAGGATCCGGTGAGAGAAGCCTTCCCATCACTGTAGCCAATGATAAGCTTGTTGGCCAGGAATTCGAGGTTGAATTGCGTTACTGGAACTACTGCAATCCTTATCCCACCGACCCACCTGTAACGGATCGGTCTGTGATCAGGATTGTAGACATACCCGACCCTACCATCACTCCTGTGGACACCGTATGTCAATTTAATAGTAACTTTTTTCTTACAGCTGCAACGGGTGGTGGAACCTGGAGTGGCAATGGTATTGTCAATGCAGTCACAGGCGAATTCTCACCAAGCATTGCCGGTAACGGTACCCACACCATTACTTACCAGGTGACCGATGAGAATTCCTGCTCAGCCATGGATACAGAAGATATTGTGGTAAGACCCGGACCAGATGGCACCATCACCCCTGTGGATCCATTCTGTACTTATGATACTCCCTATGACCTTGAAGCAGCAACAGCTCTTGGAACATGGACCGGTAGTGGTATCATCAACAGCAGCACCGGATTATTTGATCCAACTGTTGCCGGACCGGGAAGGCATATCATCTCTTTTGAAAGCAATCCGGATGCAAATGGATGTGTGGGTACAGACACGGTGGAACTGGTAGTAATGGAACCACCATTTGCCGAATTCCTGACTCCTGACTCGGCATGGTGCCAGACATCAAATAACCAATCCGTTGGCGATATAGTGATAAGCGGCACAGACAGCTCCACTTTTGAGCTGGTCCTTGATTATCGGGGTAGTCGGGATACACTGCGAAATCTTTCAAATGATACCCTTTCCCTCATCCTGAATAACGGAGTCGGACTGAATCAATACAACCTGGTGAAAATCATCGAACACCACGGCAGCAACTCTTGCGAAACCGATCTGTCCGACACGCTGATAATGGAGGTCCATCCCCTGCCGGTAATGGAAATTACAGCGGACTATGATGACCTGTGCAGCCCTGTTGAAGTGAATTTTGAAGGTGTTGCAGGTTATTACAGATACACCTGGGACTTTGGAGATGGTAATTGGCAGATAACACCAAACAGCCAGGTATCCTATTCATATCATTACGACTACAGGGATATGATTATAGGGATCGAAGAGGGAGATACCATTTACGGTGTTCCTAACACAGATACGGTATTCTATATCCAGCTGATTGTGGAGACACTCTTTGGATGTACAGATACACTGAACGATAGTGTTCGCGTTTATCCGAATCCGGAGGCCGATTTTTTTGTGAACCCTCAGATCCAGGACTTTCCTGAATCGATTATCTACCTGATCAACCTGACTTCACCGGGAAATTGGTCCTATAGCTGGGATTTTGGAGATGGTTCCTCCGAAACACTCAAAGATCCAGACCAGCATATTTACGATACCTGGGGCATTTTCGATGTGGAGCTTAAATCATTCAGCCCCTATTGCCGCGACAGTATCATCAAACGCGTCCAGATCACGCCACCTCCACCCCAGGCGCAATTCCAGCCAGATTCTATGGGTTGTCCACCCCTGGATATCACCTTCAGGAATCAGAGTCTTTATGCAGACAC
>DAOWNM010000343.1 GCA_030642565.1 Bacteroidota bacterium
CGAACTGATCTGCAGTTGCAGGGTACCAGGGTTCTCCTTTGGAGGATCGAAATAGTCGACAATGGTATCCAGCAGGTGAGCCATGTCGTCGGTAGGATTGTTCCAATCAGGTCCCATCCATCCCTCTTTTGAAGAGCCGTAAACAGTGGGATACTCCAGCTGCTCTTCTGTGGCATCCAGGGCAAACATCAATTCAAAAACCAATTCATTGGTCTCTTCCGGTCTGCAATTGGGCTTATCCACCTTGTTGATCACAACGATCACTTTCTTCCCTAGCTTCAGTGCCTTTTGCAACACAAACCGGGTTTGGGGCATGGTACCCTCAAAGGCATCCACCAGCAAGAGCACCCCTTCGGCCATATTCAGCACTCGTTCCACCTCGCCACCAAAATCGGAGTGGCCCGGAGTATCAATGATATTAATTTTCGTCCCCTTGTAGGAGACAGATACATTTTTTGAGAGGATGGTAATGCCTCTTTCACGTTCCAGATCATTGGAATCAAGGATCAGGTCGCCCATCTCCTGGTTATCTCTGAATAACTTTACCTGATGTAAGATACGGTCCACCATGGTGGTCTTTCCGTGGTCGACGTGCGCGATGATCGCTATATTTCGTAAATCCATTCTGCTTGAGCTATCGTTAAATGAGCCGCAAAAGTACTACAAAACAATCAGATTATTGTTGTACTTTCGCAATCAATCTTATACTATGGAATTTAAGGAGTTAGGACTGTCGAAGGATCTCCTGAAAGCAGTAAGTAAACTGGGGTTTGAAACCCCTTCAGAAATTCAGGAAAAAGCGATCCCGATCCTCTCAGAAGGCAAGCAGGATTTCGTGGGACTGGCTCAGACCGGCACAGGAAAAACCGCTGCTTTCGGATTACCACTGATCCAGCATACCGACTTCAATGACCGGACCACTCAGGCCCTGATCATTTGTCCCACAAGGGAGCTCTGCATGCAAATAACGCGCGACCTGGATTCATTTGCCATCTATCAGAACAATCCCAATATCACTGCAGTCTACGGGGGGGCCAGTATCTCCGATCAGATTCGCAAATTAAAAAAAGGGGCCCATATTGTGGTGGCCACTCCGGGAAGGTTACTCGATTTGATCAACCGAAAGGCCGTGAAACTAAAATCGGTTCAGCGGGTGGTGCTGGATGAGGCGGATGAGATGCTCAACATGGGGTTCAAAGAGGATATTGATGCCATCCTGGACCATACACCAGCCGTGAAAAGGGTATGGCTCTTCTCCGCCACCATGCCCAAAGCGGTAAAACGAATTGCCAAGAACTATATGCTCGACCCCATTGAGATCGTTGTGGGTAAGCAGAATAGTGTGGCTGATAATATTGAGCACCGTTACTATATGATGAAGGAGCGGGACCGGTATCATGCTGTGAAAAGGATCCTGGACTTCTATCCCGAAATATATGGATTGATATTCTGCCGAACCAGACGGGAGACCGGTCAGATTGCGGACAAACTGGAAAAAGAGGGTTATGATGTGGTGGCCCTGCATGGTGACCTGTCCCAGGCGCAGAGAGATGCAGCCATGAAAAAGTTCCGGGAGAAGACAGTGAAGGTACTGGTGGCCACAGATGTGGCTGCACGGGGCATCGATGTTAAGGAGATCTCCCATGTGATTCATTACAACCTGCCTGACGATATAGAGAACTATACCCACCGTAGTGGACGCACTGCACGTGCAGGAAAATCAGGCAAATCTCTGATTCTGATTAACACAAGGGAGACCTATAAAATCAAGCAGGTGGAATCGCTGCTCCAGGCAGCAATCAAACAATCGACCATCCCCAATTCAGAGGAGATCTGTGAAAAACAGATGTATGCACTGATGGACAGGGTAGTCAGCACCCCAGTGGATGAAGAGGCCATTGATCTCTACTGGCCCGTTTTCTATAAGAAGCTAAAAGATCTTCCTGCCGAAGAGATTGTATTAAAGTTTATCTCCATGGAGCTTAATGCCTTTCTGGAATATTATAAAGATTCGGGCGATCTGAATGCCAGCCATGAAAAGGGAGGCCCCTCCGGGGGAAGAGAGAGAGCAGGAGGAAAAGGCAGACAGGGAGGAAAAGAGAGTGGAACTTTCAACCGGAACCTCTCCGGAGCGAAGAGACGCTTCTTCATCAATCTGGGTGAGAAACAGAACATGAACAAAGGAGCCCTGCTGCGGCTGGTATGCAGCGAAACAGGCATCGACAGTTTCCACATGGGTCGTATCGATATCCACTCCCGGCACACCTTTTTCGAAGTGGATGATAAGGTATCTAATAAGATTCTGCCAGCCATCAAAGAGGGCACTTACGAAGGGAAATCGTTCACGATCTCCCTCTCCCGGGAGAAAGAGCCTGGAAAAAAGAAGGGGAAGAAAAAGAAGCAATAGTGCAAACATTCTCCTATCATTTTTGTATTTTCCATATATGCGAGTCAGAAATATAGCCTGTATGATGTTGGTGGTGATGCTCTCTGCTCCTCAGGCCAGGTCCCAGAGTGTGGACAGCCTGAGGGCACTGCGCGATACCAC
>DAOWNM010000029.1 GCA_030642565.1 Bacteroidota bacterium
AAGAAAAGCAAAAGAGAAAGAGAAGCAACAATTATTGATTGCAATGCTATCTACTTTTATATTTCTTGCAGGATTCATTATTCCAGGCTTAGATCACCGTTTTTCCTGGTCCAGTGTGCCAACATACATAACGATTTTGGCAGACATCATCATGTTATTGGGTTATATGATTATATTTTTTGTATTCAGGCAGAATAGTTACGCATCGCGAATAGTTGAGGTAGAAGAAGACCAAAAGGTAATATCTACCGGCTTATATTCAATTGTTCGGCATCCAATGTATATTGGTGTACTAATAATGTATATACCAACACCAGTTGCACTCGGTTCATATTGGGGACTAATCCCTTTCGCTTTTCTTCCTCTTTCTCTTGTATTAAGAGTTCTTAATGAGGAAAAAGTATTATCTGAAAATCTGAAAGGATACAAAGCGTATTGTCAACAAACCAGTATTTTACTCGGAAGATTCCAGACGAACTAAATTAGAGGGGGTATCATTGTATTCCTTAGTTGGCCAATACTACCATCGCCCTCTTTAAGTATTGGATACAGGTTTTAGAAAGAGAACAGTATTGACTTATTAATTGCAACTGCCCTTTGAAGAGATATTTCAGCCTGCTTATTGAAAAGAACTTACTACTCAAGGAAGGTGTAAACTTCCTGGATACCGCTTCTGTATTTGTTCAGGCTCGGAACAAAAGGGACAAACTGGCATTTAAGGTAAATCTTGGTCCCGTATTCCATGAATTTCCTGTGGCTTCAGCAAAGAAACTGAAGGGTTATTCGTCCAAGCGGGAGTTCTACTCACCAAGATATACTGTGGAGAACATCAATTCTGAAAAACCTGATCAGCGTATAGTACAATATTGGGATCCCAATATCTTCACTGAAAAGGGCAAAGCCTCTGTTTCGTTCTTTTCCTCCGATGATATTACCCGTTATAAGGTTTATGTGGAAGGGATCACAAATAAAGGCAGAATTTGCCTGGGAATTGCAGAGATCGTTGTGGATCAAAGATCTGTTCAATTTACTGGTGATTAATCTACAGCTCACAATTCTTTGGGTGGGCATATCAGTTCGCAGAGATCTTAACAATACGCTCCTGGTAGGTTTTGGAGGCACTTGTAAGTTCGAGCAGGTAGGGGCCGTCGGCCAGGGTGGAGAGGTTAAGGGTGAGCGGGTTGCTCACATCGGTCGCTTTATAGACCTCCTGCCCTGACAGGTTGGTGATCCGCACTGCGTCAATCAATGAGATATTGGGAAACTGAATAACAAGTTCGCTGGTAACCGGATTGGGACCGTAACGAAATGGCTTATCCGTTGGTATTTTCTGAATCACCGTTGCTGTTTTAAGGAGGTGATTATCGGGATCGAAAATAACCCTCTCTACCACTCCTTCCACCGGAACGGAGAGGTCCTCCTGGTTGCTCTGCTGCAGAAGCCTTACTCTCTGGCTCTGCCCGTTGGATAGCATGATATCCAGTTCAAAGGGCACCTGAAACAGCGGGGTCACATCAGATACTGTACCGTTCTGTTCGCTCCGGATAACCAGGCTGTCTCCCTGCTGTTCCCAGAAGAGTTGAAAGATGGGATACCCCTCTCCATAATACCACTGTTCGAAAAAACAGGAGAAATCCATTTCGCTCACCTCCTCCAGGATGGCCTGGAAATCCGCCCCGGTGGCAAGTCCGTTTTGATACCGGTAGAGGTAGGTTCTCAGCACCTCGAAAAAGAGATCGTCATCGTCCAGCATAAACCGGATCATATGGAGCAGGATGGCCCCTTTTTTGTAACTCAGACCGTAGCTAAAGAGCCGGGATTCATTCTCCACCTCCTCTTCCGGAACATAGACCGATCCCTCCTTCTCCCCCAGGGCAATGGAGATGGCATCCTCCATCCAATCGTCAGCTGCCTCCCGACTCCTGAGGTTCTCGGCTGCCACATACTCCATATAGGAGGCAAAACCCTCGTTGATCCAGATATCCTGCCAGTTGCCGCAGGTGATATGGTCGCCAAACCACTGGTGGGCCAGTTCATGGGCCACCAGGAAGAACTTAAAACTGTGAATGGTTGTCATGGTCTGGTGCTCCATCCCCCCTCCCAAGGGTGCCATGGAGTGTCCATATTTCTCCTCCGCAAAGGGGTAGTCGATAAGCAACTGTGAGAAGAGGGTAATCAGTGATCCTGTCTCATCAATCTGATACTTCCAGTCGGCCAAAACATCTTCTGTATCATAGAGGTAGTTCTGCACCAGCACTGAATCGCCTTTATCAGAGAGAGGCGCATAGAAGGAGTAATCCATATAATCGGCCACTGCAAAGGAGAGCAGGTAGTAGGCCATGGGGTAATGGGTTTTCCAGGTCAGGATATGGTCACCACCCGCCTCTTCCACCTTCACAAGCAGGCCATTGGATCCTGCCAGAAGCTCCTTATCACAAATCAGATTGAAGGTAACCGAGTCGATCTTATCTTCCAACACCTGCTTAACCGGGAACCAGTCCCTGGCATTGTGGGGCTCCGAAAGGGTATAGGTCACATCAAAGCCGTAGTCCGAATCCTGCTTGCTGTTGATGCCTGCAAAAAAGCCCCGGTCCCGCCCGGCATCTCCCCCGTACGCTATCTTTACCCTGAACAGTTCACCCTGGTGACGGGTCCGGTCCAGTTCAATATAGATCGCATCGTTGTGATGTTCAAAATCAAGCACATTTTCAACCGGATAGGTCATGCTGCCTATCTCATCGGTAAACATAATATCGGTTACATCCAGATCATCCTGCAGCTCCAGCACCAGTGTGTCCAGCTCCCGGGTGGCCTCAACCACCATCTCTGCTGAACCGCCAATGTGGGTATCTTCGTTTGAGACCTCCAGGGTAAGATGGTAATGCTTTACATCATAGGCTGAGAGCCACCTTTCGAAGAGGGGGTTCTCATACCCGCCACCCGAAGGCAGATAGGCCGGACAGGAGTGATAAACCTGTGACTTTGCCGCAATGAAAAGGGCGAGGAGTAGAAGCGTGGTCAGAATCCTGGACATCTATCTGCTGAATCGGTAAACAGTTACAGCCGAGTACTCTTCACCCGGCATCAATATGGTTGAAGGAAAATGGGGTTGATTGGGGCTGTCAGGAAAGAACTGGGTCTCCAGACATACGGCACAATGTTTCTCATACACTTTGCCTCCTTTGCCCCTGATTCCATTCACATGGTTGGAGGTATAGAGCTGAATACCCGGAAGGGTGGTCAGCACCTCCATGCTCCTACCCGATACCGGATCGTGAACTGCTGCCACGCGGGTGAGCTCCCTTGTTTCCATATCCAGTACATAGTTGATATCGTATCCCGGTTCCACTTTTTCGATTCGTTCGCCAATCTCACTGGAGAGTCTGAAATCGTACGGAGTCGACTCCACCGGGAGGATCTTGCCTGTAGGGATGCTCTCCCGGTCCAGTTCTGTAATGCTCCCTGCAGCGATCATCAGTTCGTGTTGGTTGATGGTACCTTCACAGCTGTTCAGGTTGAAATAGCTGTGGTTTGTGAGGTTTACATGGGTCGGTTTATCGGCTTTGGCCCGGCAGCTGATCTCCAGCTCATTTCTGTCATTCAGTGAATACTCCACCTCTACCATCAGAGCTCCCGGATAGCCCTCCTCCCCGTCTGCGCTCTCATAACCCAGCATCAGGGAGAGCTGGTCGGGTGTCTTGTGACTATAAGCTGTCCACACCTTTTTGTCGAACCCTTTCGCTCCTCCATGGAGCTGGTTGGTACCCTCATTGGCTGTAATATGGAAGATTCTTCCTTCCAGCTCGAACCTCGATTTTCCAATGCGGTTACATACCCTTCCCACCATGGCTCCAAAGTAGGGATGGTCGCCCAGGTACTCCTCCAGGGTATCGAATCCCAATACCACATCGCCCGGTTCGTTATGCCTGTCGGGAACCCTGATGGCCGTTATAATTCCCCCATAGGTAATGATATCCACCTCCATCCCATGATGGTTCTTCAGGGTATACTTAAATACCTCTTTCCCTTCAGGCGTTGTTCCAAACAGCTGCTTTTCAATATTCATAATGATCCGTATTGTATGGGAATAAAGATAGAAATTATTCCAGCAGTAAATCCTATATTTAGGGGTTGCATAAGGCTTGCTTTATGATCTTTACTCTGTTTCTGCTGCTACAGGCCAGCCTGTTTGTATTTAGGGTTGTTCTATTATAAGGAAAAACTTTTTCTCCAATTTGTTCGGAAAGCTTAAAAAAGATTGTAATTTAAATGGATGAAAATTCCTCTATGAGGATATATAACCCTATAAAACTTTAAAAATGAGAAGAATAGTTGCATTTGCTGTCGCACTTTTATTTACGCTACCGGCACTACAGGCCCAGGAGAGTATGTTCAACCTGGGAGACAAAGTGATCAATATTGGCATTGGTCTTGGAAACACACTCTACATTGGTGGAACAGGTTACTCAACCGGTGTTCCGCCTATTTCGATATCCTACGAACAGGCCATCGTGGATGATATCCTGGAAAAAGGGGTTATTGGCGTCGGCGGTTACCTGGGATACTCCTCCTATAAATACAGGTACAATTATAGCGGGCAGGACTGGGGCTGGAACTTCAACGATATCATTATTGGAGCCGGAGGCTTTTTCCACTATCCGCTTATTGACAAGCTGGACACCTATGCAGGCCTACTGCTTGGATACAACATTTCTACCACTACTGATTATGGTGATCCGGGATTCGAGACTGTAGATTCATCAGGTGGAATTGTATTTTCCGGATTTATTGGCGGCCGGTACTATTTCAGTGAAAAATTTGCAGCCTTTGCCCAGCTGGGTTACGGCATTGCATATCTTACGCTTGGGGTTAGCATAAGACTCTAAAACTACCAACTCCAAACTACTCCTGTAGGCTGTCTCTAATATGAGGCAGCCTCTTTTTTAGTGTCAATAGATACTCTTTAGATCCCCGGCGGTGCGGTCTTCCCGCTCCGGTGCGGGGGTCATTTCGGGTGACTGTGTTTCAAGGAGGTTTATCACCTCCTTCACTACTCTCTCCAGCTGTGGGTCCCGACCCTGAATCAGGATATTGGGATCGTCCCACACCTCAATATCGGGAGAGACACCTTCCCCCTCCCAGAACCAGTGGCCATCGTTGTCATATAATCTGGCACCGGGTACAGTGATCCCTCCTCCATCAATGAGCTGGTGTCCTGTTGCGGGTCCTATCAGGATCCCCAGTGTGCGCTCTCCAACAATGGGACCGGCTTTCAGTTCCTGGAAGGCCCATGGAAGTCCATCCCCGCCAGAGCCGGCCCATCCGTTGATCAGCATTCCCATGGGGCCTGTGTTGGTCTTAACAGGTTGTGTATGGTCCTTTCCGTGGCGCCAGTGGAGATTGTATACCACCGGGCGCTGCAAGAGCTCCATGAAGCGGTCGGCCAGCGCTCCGCCACCATTGAACCGTTCATCAATAATAAATCCCTCTCTGTCCAGTTGACCGTAGAACATCCTGACCAGCTCCAGCTGTCCACGCATCGCGGTATTGGACATATAGATATACCCCAGTTTGCCTCCGGAGAGTTTATCTACCCTCTTCCGGTTGTTCTCAATCCACTCCAGGTACCTCAGGTTGACCTCCTCTCCCTGGTTCAGGCATTTGATCACCACGCAGACTGCCTCCTGGCTGTTTCCTGTAGCACTGGTGGTAAGGGAGACGGTTTTGCCTGCCAACCCTTCAAAGGCAGCGTAGGGATCCCTGAAGGGATCCAATGGGATTCCGTTTACCGCATGGATATAGTGTCCCTCTTTTACCTCTATCCCCGGTCTGTCGAAGGGAGAACGCACCTCGGTATCCCAGGCCGCCGGTTTCACGATCCTCCGGATACGGTAACCGGTGTCTGTAAGCTCCCAGTCGATACCCAGGAACCCTGTGCTAACCCTCTTCACCTGGTCGGGACCATCCCCGTATGTGTAGGTATGTCCTGCACTCAGTTCTGCAGCCAGGTTGGATGCAATAAAGGAGAGATCCCACCGCGATCGTGCATCTTCAACCAGCTCCCCGTACTGCTTCCTCATGGCTTCCCAGTCAACACCATGCATCTGCGGATCATAAAAGAAATCACGGTATCGTCGCCAGGTATCATTGAAGATCTGTCGCCACTCCTCCCTGGGTTTAAGTTCCATGGCCAGATCGCCCGTGGGAATGGGCTTCTCTACCTTCTGTTTTTCAGCCGCTTTTATCACTCCATATTTACCGCCGGTACGCACCAGGATCATTTTGCCATCGGCAGTGAGCTCAGCACGCTGCACTTCGGACATGATTGATTTCTCCTCGCGCTCTTCAATATCATAATAGGCCAGTGATGAAGAGCGGGAATCCGATCCTGTATTGGGATGTCGCAGGAATACCAGTTTCCCCTCAAAGGAGGCCAGCCAGCTTATGTTCCCTGCTTTGGGAGGCAACAGTTCGACCCTCGACTCCAGCCCCTCCGGTTCGATCTTCACATCAGGGGCTTTTTTCTTCTTTGTTTCTCCTTCGGCCTCTTTTTCGCCCTCTTTATCCTCTTTGTCCTCTTTTTCCAATGAATCATTTTTAGCGGAAAGCAAGGAAGGAGTTTCAGCGGTCAGGGGCATTGCCGCCACCTGTGTGGCGTTGGGATATACCCAGGTACCATCGTCCATATCTGAGTAGGCAGGTCGCATGCTCCGGTCAGTCAGGAAAAAAAGAAACTTACCATCCGTACTAAATACGGGACCCGAATCATCATAAAAGCCCCCGGTTACCTGGAGCTTCTGTTGCTTCTCCACATTGTAGAGAAAAATGGCGCTGTGCGAATTGTCCATTCCCTCGGTAAAGGCGATCCACCTGGAGTCGGGCGACCAGGTGATGGGATAACCATACCTGCTGCCATGACCCACGTTCCACCTGTAATTTCCGGCCACAATGGTTGTTTTACTCTCCACATCGATGATGGAGATATCGTTGGTTTCGTCTATAAATGCAATTTTTTTGCTATCGGGCGACCAGTAGGGCTGGTATCCAAATCCCTTTCCCCTGCTGGTCAACTGAACCGGATCCTTCTCCTTTCCGGGATCCTGCAAATAGAGCTCGTATTCACCTGAGCGGTCGCTCCAGAAGGCTATGTTTTTGCCATCGGGCGACCAGGCAGGCATCATATCAAATGCACCACTGGAACGGGTCAGATTCAGTACATATCCCTCTTTCACAGGTACATTGAAAATTTCCCCACGTGCTTCAAAGAGGACCCTTTTCCCATCCGGCGAAGCAGACATATTCCTTATGCTCTCTCCCACCTTCACACTTCTGGGCATCTCCAGTGAGAGGTCGCTGACCACCTTTACCTCCACAGGTTCATACTTTTTCGACCCGGCATCCATCAGGTAGAGGGTGCCGCCTGCTTCAAATATCAGCTCGTTGTTGCCGGCCGAAAGTGAAGAGATATCAAAATCTTTAAGGAAGGTCACCTGCTTACCCCTCTTCTCCGACATATCGTACAGCCAGACATTGAGGCGCATGTTTTCACCAGCATCCGACAGGTAAAAGAGCTGGTCCCCCACCCAGGCCGGCTTGCCATCAATGGCATGGCTGTTTGTGATGTTTTCAGTCTGGTTTCCCTGCATATCATAAAGCAGGATATCGGAGGAGAGTCCGCCCCTGTATCGTTTAAAGGGGTAGTTCTCAGTTATCTTTGTTATATATGCCAGGCTATTGCCATCGGGCGAAAAGCTGGCCAGCTCTCCATAGGGAATGGAGAGTTTCTCGGGATTTCCACCTGCCCTGTCCACCAGGTAGAACTGTGAATAGGACTGCCTGCCACTCTCTCTCTTGGAGGCAAAAAGCAGGCGTTTACCGTCGGGGTGCCACTCCACCATCCGGTCGCCAAATGAGTTGTAGGTTACCCGGGTGGGTACTCCACCACCAGCAGGCATCACATAGAGATCCTGGTTCCCGTTGTAACTGGCCGAAAAGGCAATCTCCTTTCCATCGGGTGAGAACCGGGGCCACGACTCCTCTCCCGGAGAGTGGGTTATTTGCTGCGCGATTCTCCCATCCTTGGACATGATCCAGATATCCCCCCCGTACACAAAGACAATCTGTTTGTCTGAAACATCGGCATAGCGTAATAGTCTGGCACTAACCTGGCCGAAAGATAATTGTACGGCCAGTACGGCCAACAGAAACATAAATGCTCTTTTCATGGAGATAAAATTTGCTATGGTGTGAATTTTGAAAATCTAATATACAAATTCGACACGTTTTATCTATTTTCGCCTCAAAGGAACGAGTGGTACAATGATTCAGGAACTGATCATCGCATTGAT
Source organism: Bacteroidota bacterium (assembly GCA_030642565.1). Lineage (GTDB taxonomy): Bacteria > Bacteroidota > Bacteroidia > Bacteroidales. Next base: position 8,349 of record DAOWNM010000029.1, read on the forward strand.
GCTGGGACTTATCGGGGGAGTAATTCCCGGTCCGGTCATTACATCTATATTCACAGAGATCCTTCAGTCGGGGTATCTGAAGAGTCTGAGGATTGTCCTGATCGCCCTTGTCACTGAAACATTGGTGGCCCTGGGAAGCCTGTTAATTCTCGGTTCCCTGAATTTCAACGAAGCATTTTTCAGGGGGTTGTCATTGGCCGGTGCAGCCATTTTGATCTGGATCGCCATCTCCATATGGAAGGTACGAACCCTGGAGAGTGGCGAGAAGGTGCAGTTTGGACTCTGGAAGGTTGTGGTTATGATCCTCTCCAATGGGGTACTCTGGACCTACTGGATCACCATCTGCATACCCAAGGCCATCCTGCTGGGTGACCAGCTCCACCTGGGCGAATACCTCTTTATGGGTCTGGTTCAACTGGGCTGGCTGATCTCCACCCTGGTGGTGGCCTTCATCTTCTCCAGGTTCCGGAGGACCCTCTCCCGGCCCCGTGTTATTCCTTTTCTTTTTAAGTTATTTGCCCTTGCATTTGCTTACTTTGCAATAGATATGATCATTAAATCCATACAGTACTTCATCGCGTAGCTATCCGTTCCATGCATCAGTTCGATATCACCATTCTGACCGATTCCATCCACCTGGGTGCCCTGAAGCGTACTCTTCATATTGAAAATATAATGCAGGAGGACCGGCTGGTACAGACGGCCCTGGAACAGAGAGGTCTGAAGGTAAGACGTATTAACTGGGATCACCCTGAAGTGGATTGGAGCGACACCCGCTACATTTTGTTCCGGAGTACCTGGGACTACTTTGACCGCTTTCCGGAGTTTGACCGCTGGCTGGAAAGTGTCAAAAATCAAACCTCCATGCTCAATCCCTATGAAACAGTACGGTGGAACCTGGATAAGCACTATCTGCTGGAACTGGCAGAAAAAGGGGTCCATATCCCCCCCACCCGGTTTATGGAAAAGGGAGATCAAAAACCATTGAAAGAGCTGACCGCTGAAACGGGCTGGAGTGAAATCATTCTGAAACCGGTGGTGAGCGGAGCGGCGCGCCACACCTACCGTTTCACACCCGGGGAGAGTGCCAGATATGAGAAGGTTTTTCGCAATCTGGTGGTCGAAGAGGCCATGATGATCCAGGAGTTTCAGCAGCAGGTAACGGAAAAAGGAGAGGTTTCCTTTGTTGTCATCGGAGGTACATTTACCCACGCCATTCTGAAAAAGGCCAGGAGCGGTGATTTCAGGGTGCAGGACGATTTTGGAGGAACCTTACACCCTTACGATCCTTCAGAAGAGGAGATTGCATTTGCTGAAGCGGTGGTGTCACATTGCCGGCAACAGCCGCTGTATGCCAGGGTCGATGCCATCTGGGACAACCTGGACCAGCTAGCCATTTCCGAACTGGAGCTGATTGAGCCCGAATTGTGGTTCCGTTATAACCCGGATGCTGCCAACCGCCTGGCTGATACATTTATCAGCTACGACCATTAAATCCATTTAAACGTTATGTTAAATCCGAAAGATTTTAAAAAAGAGGCTGGCCCTGTGGTCGATTGGATCGACCGGTACATGAACAACATCAAATCTTTCCCGGTAAAATCAAAGGTATCGCCGGGTGATATCTATAACGCTCTTCCGGGAGAGGCGCCCCTGCACTCCGAACCCATGGAACAGATCATGGAGGACCTTGACAGGATCATCCTGCCGGGAATGACCCACTGGCAGCATCCAGGGTTCCACGCCTATTTTCCGGCCAACTCTTCGGTGGAATCGGTCCTGGCCGAATCGGTCGCCTCGGCCATGGGGGCACAGTGTATGATCTGGGAAACCTCCCCTGCTGCGGCCGAACTGGAGCAGCGGATGATGGAGTGGCTGCGCGATGCAATGGGCATTCCTGGAAATTTTGAAGGGGTGATACAGGATAGCGCCTCCTCTGCGTCGCTGGTATCGCTGATCACTGCACGAGAGGTGGCCACAGGATTCCGTTCCAATGAGGAAGGGGTACCGCCAAACCTCCGGGTATACTGTTCGGAGGAGACCCACTCCTCCATTGAAAAGGGAGTTGGAGTCTGTGGAATTGGCCGAAGGAACCTGGTAAAGATCGGGGTGGACCAGCAGATGAGAATGGACTCTTCACAGCTGGAGGCAATGATCAGTGAGGACCTTGAAGCGGGTCTGAAACCGTGTGCGGTGGTAGCGACCATCGGCACCACGGGTACTGTGGCTGTAGATCCACTGGAGGAGATTGCAGAGATATGCAAGAAACACGGGGTCTGGTTGCATGTGGATGCGGCCTTTGCCGGCAGTGCCTTGCTACTGCCCGAGCAAAGGTGGATGATCCAAGGAATAGAACAGGCCAACAGCTTTGTCTTTAACCCCCATAAATGGATGTTTACCAATTTTGACTGTTCGGTCTACCTGGTAAAAGATGCCGGGTTATTGATTAAAACCTTTGATATCCTGCCCGAGTACCTGAAGACCAAAACGCGGGGAGTGGTTAATGACTACCGGGACTGGGGAGTTCCGCTGGGCCGAAGGTTCAGGGCGCTGAAGCTCTGGTTCGTGATCAGGAGTTTCGGGCTGGAGGGGATCCGTGAAAAACTCCGGGCTCATATCCGGATGAACAACCGCTTTTCGGAGGCCCTCGGCCAGATGAAGAGCATACATCTTCCACTGGAGCCGTTCCTGAATTTCACCTGTTTCCGTTTGCAACCTGAAGGATTGGAGAACCCGGATACGCTTAACCCTCTTAATGAGGCGTTCCTGGAGGAGATCAACAGAGGGGGCGAGCTCTATCTGACCCATACCAAAATAGATGGGCTCTATACTTTACGGATGATTATCGGGCAGACCTATGTGGAGGAGAAGGATGTGGACCGTGCTCTGGAGCTGATCTCTTACGCTGCCGGTCAAATCTTAAAAAACTGATGCTAAAACAGTCTGCAACACTACTCTTTTTCATCATCTTTGTGTCCATTTGCCATGGCCAGCAGGGATTCAGGGAGTCGCAGCAATCTTACCCACGCGTTAGGGAAGCCTACAGCGAGAAATGGGAACACGTGAACCAGGTGCTATCATCTCTGGATATTGAACCCGGAGCAATTGAGCTATACCTGGTAGCTTTCAAGCAGGAGAAGCAGCTGGAGGTGTGGACGAGAAATGAAGGAGAAGAGCAGTTCAGGTTACTCACGACCTATAAGATCTGTCGAACCTCGGGTCTTCCAGGACCAAAACGAATGCAGGGCGATCTGCAGATTCCGGAAGGCTTTTATCACATCAGTGCCTGGAACCCCTGGAGCAATTTCCACCTATCCATGTGTATCAACTACCCCAACCGTTCGGACCGGGTGCTGGGTGTGGAGGGAAATCTGGGCGGGAACATATGCATCCACGGCTCCTGCGTTACCATCGGGTGTATTCCGCTGACTGACAGTGTGATCAAGGAGCTTTACATCCTCTGCTTGGAGGCAAGAAACAGCGGGCAGTCCCGTATCCCGGTTACCATCTATCCTGCCAGGTTGAACCGGGACAATTACAACCAGCTGGTTCAGGAACATGGAGAAGATGAGGACCGGCTGAATCTCTGGAGCGAACTTAAAACTGCTTACGAACTCTTTATCTCGGACCACCGGCTGCCGGAAATTACATTTCTGTCCGATGGTCGACACACCATCCGTTAGATATTGTATTTTTGTCTCTCCATGAGCGAAACAACGCAACAACACACCATATTCCTGGTCACCGGATCGGTACAGGGGGGTAAAACCACCTTCCTTTCAGAGTTGGTCGGGTTGCTGAAAAAGAGAGAGCTGAAGGTGGGTGGATTCCTCTCTCCCGGAAGTTTTGATTCAGGTGAGAGATCGGGGTTCAACCTGAAAAACATCGAAAATGGAATGCAAATACCTATGGCATCGTCTCAGGAAACCAGTAAGTGGATAAAATACAGGAGGTTCTGGTTCAATCCTGATGCATTCAAACAGGGTTTTGAGTGGATCCAGGCATGCCTTCTACAGAAGCCCCATGTAGTGGTGATCGACGAGGTGGGCCCCATGGAGCTGGAGGGCTCCGGCTGGTCGGAGACCCTGGAAACCTTAAGAACCTCTTCGGTTCCAGTGCAGCTGTGGAGCGTCCGGGAGAGGCTGCTCAACGAGGTGATAGAGCGGTGGGATATTCCTTTCGAAAATGTAATCCGTATTGAAGAGGTGGAGGCGATTGGAGCAGCAGAGCTTATCAGTGGGATAGTTCAGAAAGATAATAGAGAATCAAATCATGAACAATAACATGAAATCAAGGAAAAACCAGCTGCCTGAGCAGATGACTGCCATCAGGCAACATGAACCGGGAGGTGCACTAAAAATTGAGAAGATAGCAGTACCTCACCCCGGACCGGGCGAGGTGCTGGTAGAGATGGAGGCATCGCCCGTTAATCCGTCCGACCTGGCACTGCTCGCAGGTGGCTACCTGGAGCGCTCCTACCCTTTTACCCCCGGCCTGGAGGGAAGCGGAATCGTTGTAGAAGCAGGAAGCGGGCTCTTTCCGCGACTCAGATTGGGTAAAAGGGTGGCCTGTTCGCCCGATCAGGGCGGGGATGGAACCTGGGCAGACTATATGAAAACATCTGCCATGAAAACGGCTCCTCTTCCGAAACATATATCCCCGGAGCAGGGATCGATGATGCTGGTAAACCCCATGACCGCCATGGCCTTTATTCAGCTTGCCCGGGAGGAAAAACACCGGGCCATGGTTAACAATGCAGCCGCAAGTTCGCTGGGGAAAATGTTAATCAGGCTTACAAAAAGCCAGGGGATTCCGTTGATCAATATTGTCAGAAGAGAGGAGCAGGTTGATGCCTTGAAGAAGCTGGGTGCGGTCCATGTTCTGAACAGCACCTCAGAAACCTTTGCGGCAGAGCTGAAACAGCTTGCAGAAGAGCTGGATGCCACCCTTATCCTGGATGCGGTCACCGGGAGTCAGAGCTCCATCCTGCTGGATGCTGCACCCCGAGGTTCCAAGCTGATTGCATATGCCAGGCTTTCCGGCGATCCCATCCTGGCCAACCCCGGAGCACTTATCAAAGAGGAGAAAGAGATTGTCGGGTTCCAGCTGGGAAACTGGTTGCACTCGAAAGGAGTCCTGTTTAAGCTCAGGTTTATCAACAGCGTTAAGAGACAACTGGACGGTGAACTCTCCTCAACGATCAGCCGGACCTATCCCCTGGAGAGTGCCGAAGAGGCCATTGCCCAATACAGGGAACATATGTCCGATGGCAAGATCATTCTGAAGATTGGATCCTATTGATTACTTTTATTCTTTCATTCCCATATCATGAAAAAAATGAAGATATCAACGATTTTTATCCTTCTGGTAACCATAACCCTGACCGGTATCCTGGGCTCATGCCGCTCTGCAGCAACCAGCGAGGAGACTCCTTTGGAAACTCCGTTTCTCTGGGAAAATGCAAACATCTATTTTCTGCTTACCGACCGCTTTAACAATGGTGATCCCTCCAATGATCTGAACTTCAACCGAACCGGCAAAACCGCCAAACTGCGTGGTTTTGAAGGGGGTGATATCAAAGGGGTCATTCAGAAGATCGAGGATGGCTATTTCGACAATCTGGGGATCACTGCCCTCTGGATGACACCCTGGTTTGAACAGATCCATGGAGGTACCGACGAAGGAACCGGTAAAACTTACGGGTTTCATGGTTACTGGATCAAGGACTGGACCAGCATGGATCCCAATTTTGGCACTGA
>DAOWNM010000026.1 GCA_030642565.1 Bacteroidota bacterium
ACCCGGTCGATGTTCTTTAATTCCTTAAATTCGGAAAATGTCTCTATCAAATTAAGATTTTCCATTGCTACACTATTGAATCAATTAAATGATATTATTGCTTTTGCTGTTTTGATCTCTTCAAAACCAATCTCCTCGTTGTCTCCATTTACCCTCAGAATGATTCCATTATCAGAAATCATTTCCAGTTTGCCTTTTACCTTCATTCCATCGGTATAAAGCACCTCGATATCACGACCTAAATTCTTCTCATACTGTTGCTTTACCCTGAAGGCACCACCCAGTCCCGGAGAGGAGACCTCCAGTGAATAATCCTCCACATCGCGGTCCAGCGATTCATTCAATAACCGGCTGATCTTCACACACTCATCTATGGAGATTCCTTCCGGCCTGTCCACATGGACAGTAATGACGTTCCCGGCTTTCACAGCCACTTCCACAAGGAAAATATCACTTCCCTCTATGTACTGTTCCACCAGTTCTGTTATGCTCTCAGTCGTAATCATTTTTTCAGGTAATAAAATAGGGGACAAAAGCCCCCTAGAACAAATCTCTCCTAACGACAGCGCAAAATTACACATAATCGTGAAATTTGCAAAAAACAGAACGTTTTTTCGCTGATACAAACCCAATTATGGCAATAAAAACATAATTTTGTGCTACAAAAAACCAAGATGGGGAACAATTCTTCCACCAATAAGCTGAAAATCATCAATGATCCTGTCTATGGATTTATTAAAATTCCATACGATACGGTCTTTGACCTGATTGAACACCCCCTTTTCCAGCGTCTGCGAAGAATCAGGCAGCTGGGGCTCACCCATTTTGTTTATCCAGGTGCCAACCACACCCGTTTCCAGCATGCCGTGGGAGCCATGCACCTGATGGGACTGGCCATTGAGGTGATCAGGTCCAAGGGTCATGCCATTACCGATGAGGAGGCCAGGGGGGTAACCATAGCCATCCTGTTGCATGATATCGGGCACGGACCGTTTTCTCACTCCCTGGAACGTAGCCTGATCAAGAGCATCTCCCATGAGGAGATCAGCCTGATGTTTATGGAGCAACTCAACAGTGAGTTCCGGGGCGAACTCTCCATGGCCATTGCTATCTTCAGGAACAGGTATCATAAAAAATTCCTGCACCAACTGGTTTCCAGTCAGCTTGACATGGACCGCCTCGACTATTTGAAGCGCGACAGTTTTTTCACCGGAGTCACCGAGGGCGTGATCGGATCGGACCGGATCATCAAGATGCTAAACGTGCTGAACGACCAGCTGGTGGTTGAAGAAAAAGGAATCTATTCTATCGAAAATTTTTTGATTGCCAGAAGACTGATGTACTGGCAGGTCTATCTTCACCGCACCGTAGTGGCCTCCGAGCAACTTCTGGTGATGATGTTGAAAAGGGCACAGGCTCTTACATCCAGAGGAAAAAAGCTTTTTGCCACCCCTGCTCTGACCTACTTCCTTCAGGAGAACCACCAGGTCTCCCTTGAACAGTTTGCCCTGCTGGACGATGACGATATCCTTGCCTCAGCCAAAGTGTGGTGCAACAATTCGGACCGGGTGTTGTCTATGTTAGCGGACGGACTGATCAACCGGAACCTGTTTTCAGTGGAGTTGGATAACCAGTCATTCCGGGCTGATCGTGTAACGGAGATCAGGAGCAGTGTGGCTGAAAGGCTCTCCATTACCGCCGAAGAAGCTGAATACCTGGTGGTATCGGACAGTATCAGCAACTTTGCCTACAGTGACATGGACGATAGGATCACCATCGTGGATAAGAGTGGAAACAGGCGCGATATTGCGGAGGCATCAGATATTCTGAATATCTCGGTACTCTCAAAAACTGTACGCAAATATTTCCTCTGTTACCCCCGTTTTATTTTAGAAAAAAGTAGTTTTAACCCTAAATAAAATCAACCTGAATGAATTTCACTGCTGCTGTTATTGCTGAATTCCTGAAAGGGTCAGTAGAGGGCAACCCCGAGGCCTCGGTAAGCGACATTGCCAAAATAGAGGAGGGAAAACCCGGAACGCTCTCCTTCCTCGCCAATCCGAAATATGAAAAGTACATATACAATACCCTATCTTCCATTGTGATAGTAAATGCTGATTTTCAACCACAACATAATATCAGTGCCACTCTGGTCAGGGTTAAAAACGCATATGAATCTTTTGCTGCACTCCTCAGGCTCTACGAACAGAGCAAGCCCAGGAAAAGCGGGATCAGCAAAATGGCCGTTATCTCAGAATCAGCGTCACTGGGGAGAGAGCTTTATGTGGGCGATTTCACAGTTATCTCTGAGAATGCCTCCCTGGGCGATGGTGTGCAACTCTACCCACAGGTTTATGTGGGCGACAATGTGAAGATCGGTGAAAGAACTATTCTCCATCCCGGTGTCAAGGTGTATGAAGGTTGTGAGATCGGGGCCCATTGCGTGATTCATGCCGGGGCCATTATTGGTGGAGACGGATTTGGATTTGCTCCCAATAAAGAGAACAATTATGAGAAGGTTCCGCAGGTGGGTAAAGTGATCATCGAAGATCATGTGGAGGTGGGTGCCAACACCACAGTGGACCGTGCTACCATGGGTGCCACCATCCTGCGCAAAGGGGTGAAGCTGGATAACCTGATTATGATCGGGCACAATGTGGAGATAGATGAGAATACAGTAATCGCTGCACAGAGTGGTATCTCGGGTTCTACTAAAGTGGGTAAAAACTGTATGTTCGGGGGACAGGTGGGACTGATCGGGCACATCACCATTGCCAGCGGGGTTAAAATTGCGGCGCAATCGGGGATCTCCAAGGACATCAAAGAGGAGGGGATTGTGATCCAGGGATCTCCTGCATTTGAATTCGGACCCTACCAGCGCAGTTATCTGCTATTCCGTAACCTGCCTCAAATACGCGACCAAATCAACGAACTGGAACGGAAAATAGAGGGGCTAACACAATAAGGTTGAATCCGGTTCGTCTTTATTTTATATATTTGAAACCGATTTATGGCGGAAAAACAGAGGACGTTAAAAGCGCCCATCTCATTTAAAGGCAAGGGCCTGCATACCGGTGTGGAGGTTAATATGACCTTTCAACCAGCACCGGACAGTCACGGTTATATCTTTAAGCGCACCGACCTGCCCGGGCAACCCATTATCAATGCCCTGGCCGAAAATGTGGTAGAGACATCACGTGGAACTGTCCTTGAAGAGAATGGTGCCCGTATCTCCACCATTGAACATGTACTGGCCTCCTTTGTGGGCATGGGCATCGACAATGTGCTGGTGGAGGTGGATGGCCCGGAAGCCCCCATCCTGGATGGCAGTGCACGGGATTTTGCAGAAGCCATTGAAAAGATCGGTGCAGTTAACCAACAGACCGATCGTAAATATTTTATCCTGAAGGAGAAGATAGAGTATTATGATGAGGAACACGGTATCCATATCATCGCCTACCCTGACAAGATCCAGAGTATCAATGTGCTGATCGACTACAACTCCAACGTGCTGGGTCACCAGTACGCCTCTCTGGAGGAGATTCAGAACTTTAAGGAGGAGATTGCACCCTGCCGCACCTTTGTGTTCCTTCATGAACTGGAGTACCTGATCAATAACAATCTGATCAAGGGTGGGGATGTGGACAACGCCATTGTGATTGTGGACCGGAAGATGGAACAGGAGGAGCTGGACCGCCTGGCCGACCTGTTCAACAAACCACATATCAGTGTCCAGCCCGAAGGAATCCTGAACAATGTGGAACTGAGGTTCTCCAATGAGCCTGCCAGACACAAGCTACTGGATCTGATTGGCGACCTGGCGCTGGTGGGAAGGTGGTTCAAGGCCAGGATTATCGCTACCCGGCCAGGACACCCGAGCAACAACGAATTTGCCAGGACCCTGCGACAGGTGATGAAAAAGGAAGCACTGCAAAAAAAGGTACCGGTCTATAATCCCAACCTGGAACCATTGATCAATATCAATGAGGTAAAGAGAAGACTTCCCCACCGCTACCCCTTCCTGATGGTGGACAAGGTGATCCATCTGGATAAGAAATCGGTAGTGGGCATCAAAAACGTCACTAACAATGAGCCCTTCTTTACGGGACATTTTCCGGAGGAGCCTGTGATGCCTGGGGTGCTGCTAATTGAAGCCGCAGCCCAGGTGGGTGGGATCCTGGTACTGGGAACGGTACCCGATCCTGAAAACTACTCCACCTATTTTCTGAAAATTGATAAGGTGAAATTTAAAAGAAAAGTGATTCCCGGCGATACTCTAATCATCAAAGTGGACTTGCTTGAGCCGATCAGACGTGGCATAGCACTGGTATTTGCAGAAATCTTTGTTGGTAACAAACTGGCAATGGAGGGAGAACTGATGGCACAGATTGTAAAAAACAAAGACCATGATTAGCAAGCAGGCAAACATTCATCCGGGGGCGAAAATCGCCAAAATTGTAACAATAGATGCTTTTGCCACCATATATGAAGATGTGGAGATCGGTCCGGGAAGCTGGATCGGACCCAACGTGGTAATCATGAATGGCGCCAGGATCGGAAAAAATGTACAGATATTTCCCGGAGCGGTGATTTCAGGTGATCCACAGGACATGAAATTCAAAGGGGAGGTTACTACCACCGAGATTGGCGATAATACCATTATCCGTGAGTATGTGACCATTAACAAAGGGACCAAAGCCAATGACCGCACAGTGGTGGGAAAAGATTGCCTGATTATGTCCTACGTGCATATCGCCCACGATTGTGTGTTGAAAGACAAGATTATCCTGGGGAGCTATGCCGGACTGGCGGGAGAGGTGGAGGTGGATAACTGGGCCATCATAAGCCCGGGTAGCCTGGTCCACCAGTTTGTTCGTATCGGGACCCATGTAATGATCCAGGGGGGCAGTAAGGTGAGTAAGGATGTACCACCGTTTGCTATGGCCGGAAGGGAGCCCATCTCCTTTACCGGGATCAACTCCATCGGTCTGCGCCGCAGGGGCTTTACCAATGAAACTATCTACGCCATCCAGGAGGCCTACCGCATTATATACCAGCGCGGACTCAACATCTCCGATGCCATGGAGGTTGTGGAAGCCAACCTGCCTGCCTTTAAAGAGCGGGACGAGATTATCCTTTTTATCCGTGCTTCAAAAAGAGGAATAATCAGGGGCTATTTTGACGGAAAAGAGGTGTAGTTTAATCACTTCGGGCATTCCATCCCTGTGCCTGCAACTGGATGGCATTCCCATCGTTGCCCACCAGCAGGGCCGATCCCTTCTTATCGGTAATATTCCCAATCACACTCACACCCTCAATGACAGAAACCTTGTCAAAATCGGAAAGGGGAACAGTAAAGAGCAATTCGTAATCCTCTCCCCCGTGCAGGGCAGCCACCATAGGTTCCATCTGGAACTCAGCAGCGGCCTCTTTGGTTTCATCGGCCACTGGAATACGCTCATCATAGACCTGGCATCCGCACCCCGACGCTTTACAGATATGGAGCAGCTCAGAGGAGAGTCCGTCCGAAATATCGATCATGGCTCCGGGCGTGATACCAGCCTCCTTCAGGGCTAACAGTACATCCACTCGTGGCTCCGGCTTCAGGTAGCGTTCCAGTATATAATCATAACCGGTAAGTTCGGGCTGGAAACCGGGATCCTCTGCATGAAGCAGCTTCTCCCGCTCCAGTATTTTGAGTCCCATATAGGCTGCACCCAGATCGCCTGTAACGCAGATCAGCTGATTGTTTTTCGCCGTACTGCGCAGTGTCAGCTCCTCTTTCAGAGCAGTCCCGATGGCAGTCACAGTAATAACGAGTCCGGTCATGGAACCGGAAGTATCGCCCCCCACCATGTCCACATTAAACTTTTCACAGGCCAGTTTCACCCCCTTATAAAACTCCTCCAGCGCCTCCACCGAAAACTTACCCGAAATTCCAATAGAGACGGTGATCTGACGGGGAGCCGCATTCATGGCGTAGACATCCGAAAGGTTGATCACAACTGCTTTGTATCCCAGGTGCTTCAAAGGGGTGTAGACCAGATCAAAATGGACCCCTTCCAGCAGCATATCGGTGGTGACCACCTGCATATATGCACCGTGATTAATAACGGCAGCATCATCGCCCACTCCCAAGTGGGTACTCTCTTGTTTGTTGGTAAAGCCCGAAGTGAGATGATCGATGAGTCCGAATTCGCCCATCTCCTCGATGGTACGGATCTTTTTTGATGTCATAAGAAAATACTATTTTCTGAACAATTCAACTGGTCTGTTGTAATACAAATGTAAGAACAAGTTTTTGTATATTTGGGCCCTGTTTTAAATTAATCTTATTTACAATTAGATCGGGCCAACCATTACCCAAAACATGTGGAACAGTGACAGATCAGGAGAAGATATTAAATGAGGTAACGGGTAGCGATTATAAGTTTGGATTTCAAACCAATATAGATACCGAAACCATTCCAAAGGGTTTGAACGAAGAGGTGGTCCGGATTATCTCAGCCAAAAAGGAGGAGCCTGAATGGCTTACCGAATCGAGACTAAAAGCGTTTCGGCACTGGCAAACCCTGCATATGCCCGACTGGGCACACCTGAAGATTCCTGAGATCGATTACCAGGATATTATCTACTACGCAGCTCCCAAACAGGAGGCCAAATATGAGAGTATGGATGAGGTAGACCCGGAACTGCTCGACACCTTTAACAGGTTGGGGATCCCCCTGGAGGAGCAGAAACAGCTGGCCGGGGTGGCCGTGGATGCGGTGATGGACAGTGTCTCAGTGAAAACTACCTTTCAGGATATATTGGCTGACAAAGGGATTATCTTCTGTTCATTCAGCGACGCTGTTAAAAACCACTCCGACCTGATAAAAAAATATATGGGCTCGGTGGTTCCCTATACCGATAACTATTTTGCAGCCCTCAATTCAGCTGTTTTCAGTGACGGATCGTTTTGTTACATCCCCAAGGGAGTGCGCTGCCCCATGGAACTCTCCACCTATTTTCGGATCAATGCTGCCAATACCGGTCAATTTGAACGCACTCTGATTGTGGCCGAAGAGGACTCCTATGTAAGCTACCTGGAGGGGTGTACCGCTCCCATACGCGACGAAAACCAGTTGCATGCAGCCATCGTGGAGATCGTGGCCATGGAGAATGCCGAAGTTAAATATTCAACGGTGCAGAACTGGTACCCCGGCAATAAGGAGGGAAAAGGCGGCATTTACAATTTTGTCACCAAGCGGGGAATCTGCAAAGGAGACAACTCCAAGATCTCATGGACCCAGGTGGAGACCGGATCAGCAGTAACCTGGAAATATCCCAGCTGCATCCTGAAAGGAGACAACTCGGTGGGTGAATTCTACTCGGTGGCGGTCACCAACAACTATCAGCAGGCCGATACAGGTACCAAGATGATCCATATCGGGAAAAACACCCGCTCCACTATTATCTCAAAAGGGATCAGTGCCGGGAAGAGCCAAAACTCCTATCGCGGACTGGTGAAGGTGTTGAAGGGGGCTGAGAATGCACGAAACTATTCCCAGTGCGACAGCCTGTTACTTGGCGACAAATGCGGGGCACACACCTTCCCCTACCTGGAGGTGAATAACCGGAGCGCGGTTGTGGAGCATGAGGCCACCACCTCCAAGATCGGGGAGGACCAGATCTTTTACTGCAACCAACGGGGTATTGATACTGAAAATGCCATCAGTCTGATCGTAAACGGTTATGCCAAGGAGGTGCTGAATAAGCTACCCATGGAATTTGCAGTAGAGGCACAAAAATTACTTGCCATTACGCTGGAAGGAAGCGTTGGCTAAACCGGCTTAGTGCCTTGTTAGAGAGTGCCTGGATAAATAGTTATAAGAAAAGAAGAACAATAATATGCTTGAAATAAAGGATTTAAAGGTTAATATAGAGGATAAGGAGATCCTCAAAGGAATCAACCTGTCGGTGAAGGCCGGTGAGGTCCATGCCATTATGGGACCCAATGGTTCGGGGAAAAGCACCCTCGCCTCTGCACTGGCCGGGCGAAACTATTTCAATATCACCCACGGGAAGATTATTTATGAAGGAAAGGACCTTACTGAGCTGACACCGGAGGACAGGGCCCGGGAGGGGATCTTCCTCGGTTTCCAGTACCCTGTGGAGATCCCGGGGGTAAGCATGGTCAATTTTCTACGCACCGCCATCAACTCCATGAGGAAGTACAGGGGCCAGGAACCACTGCCCGCGGGTGATTTCCTGAAGCTGATGAGGGAGAAGAAAAAGATCGTTGAGATCGATTCCGACCTGACCAACCGCTCGGTGAACGAAGGGTTCTCGGGGGGTGAAAAAAAGAAGAATGAGATCTTTCAGATGGCACTCCTGGAGCCCAGACTGGCCATACTGGATGAGACAGATTCGGGACTGGATATTGATGCACTACGCATTGTATCCAACGGCGTAAACAAACTCCGTTCGCCTGAAAACGCCACCATAATCATTACACACTACCAGCGGTTGCTAGACTATATTGTTCCCGATGTTGTACATGTACTCTACAAGGGACGTATTGTTAAATCGGGCGATAAATCCCTGGCTAAAGAGCTGGAGGAGCACGGGTATGACTGGATCAAACATGAGGTGGATGCACACGCCTGAAAAATACCTGGAGCTGTTTCAAAAGAACAGGAAGCAGATCGGCAAGGACGATCCGCCGTTTGTGAAGAAGCTGCGTGATACGGCCATCGCATCATTCAGGCAGTCAGGATTCCCCGGGCGAAAAGAGGAACGATACAGATATACCCACCTGGAACCTGTGTTTGACGGGGAACTCTCCTTTGATTTCCAGCCCAGGCAGATCCGTTTCGACGACGACGAGATTTTCAGTTGTGATGTTCCACTGCTCGACTCCAGTGTAGTGACTGTGCTGAACGGTTTCTTCCACCATCCCGGAAAAGAGGCGCTCACCAGGCTGGACAACGGCATTATTTATGGTAGTCTGAAGGAGGCGATCGGTCAATACCCCGACCTGGTGAAAAAGTACCTGGGGACGAATGCTCCCACCAGCAATGAGCCGTTTGTGGCCCTGAACACCGCTTTTTCACAGGATGGCATTTTCCTTTATGTCCCCGAAGGGGTCAGAATGGAACGGCCGATCCAGATCATCAATCTGTTGCTCTCTGATAAGAACCAGATGGTACACCACCGGAACCTGTTTGTACTGGAGAGCAATGCTGTGGCGCAAGTGATTATCTGTGACCACACCCTCTCTCCCCATATGTTCTTGACCAATTCGGTAACCGAAGCATATACCGGTGAGAATGCCGACCTGGACCTGCTGAGGCTGCAGAACGAACACAACAACTCCTGCCAGGTGACCAACACATGGATCAGCCAGGAGCGCCACTCGCGTTGCCAGCACGGCACCATTACCCTGCACGGCGGGATCGTCAGGAATAACCTGCGGATCAACATGGAGGGAGAGGGAGCCGAAACCAGTGCGCTGGGACTCTTCCTCACCGATAAGATGCAGCATGTGGATAGCTATACGGTTATAGACCACAGGAAACCACACTGTACCAGCAACCAGTACTACAAAGGGGTACTGGACGATATCTCTACGGGTGCCTTCAATGGAAAGATCCATGTGCATCCCGATGCTCAGAAGACCGAAGCATTCCAGACCAATAACAACATTTTGCTTTCAGATACGGCCAAAGTGCATACCAAGCCCCGCCTGGAGATTTATGCAGACGACGTAAAATGCAGTCACGGGGCCACGGTTGGACAGCTGGACGAAGAGGCGCTTTTCTATCTGCAGTCGCGTGGTATATCCAAAGAAGAGAGTCGCCTGATGCTGATGGATGCCTTTACATGGGATGTGATCTCAAAGATCAAGCACCCCTCCCTGCAGGAGCGGATTACCGAACTTGTGGGTAAGCGGCTTCGCGGGGAACTCTCCAGGTGTAACAACTGTGCCATGCACTGCCAGGAATAATCTATATGAAAATGGGCCTCAATATAAAACAGATCAGGAGCGACTTCCCCATACTGCATCAGCAGGTATACAAAAAGCCCCTGATCTATCTCGATAACGGGGCTACCACACAGAAACCAAAGGTGGTGATTGACACCGTCAGGGAGCTGCAGGAGACCTTAAACAGCTCCATCCACCGCGGCGTCCACTACCTGAGTGAGCAGATGACCAGTCGTTATGAAGCCGCCAGGGAGACGGTCCGCGCATTTCTTAATGCTGCCTCTACCAATGAGATCATCTTCACCAGCGGAGCCACCGGATCGATCAATGCGGTGGCCTTCTCCTTTGGTGAAAAATATGTGACTGCCGGGGATGAAATCGTGATCTCGGAGATGGAGCACCACTCCAATATTGTTCCCTGGCAAATGTTATGTGATCGAAAAGGGGCCAGCATAAAGGTGATCCCATTTAACGACAACGGTGAGCTGATCCTGGAAAAACTGGATGACCTGCTTACCGACCGAACCAGGATCGTGGCGCTGACCCATGCCTCCAACTCCATGGGAACCATCAACCCGGTAAAAGAGGTGATCAAAAAAGCACATGCAAAGGGCATCCCGGTACTGATCGACGGGGCACAGATGGTGCAGCACGGGGAGGTGGATGTCAGGGAGCTCGATTGTGATTTTTACATCTTCTCCTCCCATAAAATTTTCGGACCAACCGGTTCGGGCGTACTCTACGGAAAGGAGTCGATACTGGAGGAACTGCCTCCCTACCAGGGCGGCGGTGATATGGTGGACCAGGTGACATTTGAAGGGACCTCCTACAATACCCTGCCATTTAAGTTTGAGGCCGGAACCACTAACTATACCGGGGCCATCGGACTGGCTGCTGCACTTGATTATCTTCATTCCATAGGATTCGAAGCAATTGGCCGGTACGAACAGGAACTGACCGGCTATACCATGGAAAAACTGGGCGGAATCGACGGATTGAAGATTTACGGGAAGGCGGCCAACCGGATTTCAGTCTTCTCTTTCCTGATGCAAAATATTCATCCCTATGACGCAGGTATGATCCTCGATAAAATGGGCATCGCGGTCCGCACCGGCACCCACTGCACCCAGCCGGTTATGGATCACTTTGGAATAGATGGAACCATTAGGGCCTCCCTGGTGTTCTATAATACTGTGGAGGAGGTGGATGCCCTGATTGAGGGGATTCAAAGGACCATACAGATGCTTGCATAATAAGAACCAACATATGACAGATTATAACGAAATACAACAGGATATAGTAGATGAGTTTTCGGTGTTTGAGGACTGGCTCGACCGGTACAACTACCTGATTGAGCTGGGTAACGACCTTCCTGCCATCGATCCGAAATACCGCACCAACGAATACCTGATCAATGGCTGCCAATCGAAGGTGTGGCTCCATGCCGACCTGGTGGAGGGTAAGCTTTTGTTTAATGCCGACAGTGATGCCATTATTGTTAAAGGTATTGTGGCACTGCTGATCAAACTGATGAACAAGCGCACACCGGCCGAAATCCTGGAGAACGATCTCTTCTTTATTGACGGGATAGGGCTGCGTCAGAACCTATCCCCCACACGCTCCAACGGACTGCTGGCCATGGTGAAGAAGATGCGCCTCTACGCCATGGCTTACCAGGCCAGGGAGAACCAAAATAAAGAATCATGAGTGAATCGCTGGATTTTTTAGAGATTGAGGGAAAAATCGTAGAGGCACTGAAAACGGTGTTCGATCCGGAGATCCCTGTGAATGTATATGACCTGGGGCTGATCTATGAGATCGACTACACCGATCAGAAGGAGGCCAACATCGAAATGACCCTCACCGCACCTAACTGTCCCATGGTGGATATTCTCCTGATGGACGTGGAAAATGCGGTAGTGGCCATTGAAGAAGTGGACAAGGTGAACATCAACCTGGTGTTTGAACCTCCCTGGGACAAGTCGATGCTCACAGAAGAAGCCAAACTGGAGCTCGGTTTGTTGTAGTGCCTGATGCTCAGGAAAATAGTGCGTAGCAGATTAATGTAAAGTCAATAGTGCATACGGGTATATCTATAAATGAGATATCAGTGGCCATAAAAGGGGAGGCGCTGAAACTGGGATTTGCCGGTTGTGGATTTTCCAGGGCCGAACCTTTACCCGAAGATGCTGAAAGGCTGAAAACCTGGCTCCAAAAGGGGTATCACGCCCATATGGGATATATGGCCAACCATTTTGAGAAGCGGACCGATCCCACCCGGCTGGTGGAAGGTTCCAAAACTGTCATCTCACTTCTCTATAATTACTACACAGAAAAGCAACAGAAGGATCCTAAAGCGCCGGTGCTCTCCAAATACGCCTATGGCAAGGATTACCACTATATTCTGAAGGAGAAGATGCAGTTGTTGTTTGATTTCATCAAATCGCTGCATCCTGAAGCGGAGGGCAGGGTGTTTGTGGATTCGGCCCCTATACTTGATCGTGCCTGGGCAAAGAGGGCCGGACTGGGCTGGATCGGAAAGAACTCCAACCTGATCTCCCGCTCGGCAGGTTCCTTTCTTTTTATCGGGGAGATTATTCTGAACCTGGAGTTGGAATATAACACGATTCCTGAAAAAGATTATTGTGGAAGTTGTACCCGCTGTATTGAAGCTTGTCCCACACAGGCCATCCTGGATAACCGCACCATCGACTCGGAAAAGTGTATCTCCTACCAAACCATCGAAAACAGGGGGGAGATCCCATCTGAACTTGAAGAGAAGTTATCAGGAAGGCTGTTTGGTTGCGATATCTGTCAGGATGTGTGCCCCTGGAACAGGAAGGCCTTGAACCATCTGGAACCCGGTTTCAATCCAGAGAGGAAGTTGCTGGACATGTCAGAAGAGAGCTGGCAAAACCTGAGTCGGGAGGAGTATAATCAATTGTTTAATCATTCGCCTCTTCAGAGGGCCGGTTATGACAAGTTAAAAAGCAATATGGCCTCCTTGCAAAAAAACCGTGAATCCTGACCTGATTTCGTGTAACAACATTGGGGGTTGTTCGTCTTACATTCTGAAACCCAAAGACGAACATTATGAAAAAGCTATTGATCTCCACTCTTATACTCATCTTCAGCATCACACTTTTTGCACAACCTGCAGGATTTAACAGGATCTACTACCAATACAAAGGCGAAGAGGGCGTAGTGGCCCTGAAGATCCCCGGATTCGTTATGAAACTGGCCGGATCCATTGCAGACCTTGACCGGAAAGAGAGAGAACTTCTCAGATCGTTACGTTCGGTAACCGTACTCACCATCGAGGAGTCGGACCTCTATCCGGAGGTGAACTTTACCGAGGAGATCAACCTTTCCAATATGACCAAAGGTTACAGGATATTGCTGGAGGTGCATGATGGAGAGGAGGATGTGATCATTGCTGCCAGGGAGAAGAACGGCAAGCTCAGGGACCTGATTGTTGTGGTCGGGGGCGATGATAATGTGCTGGTGCATGTACGCGGACGTATGGAGAGCGACCTGCTGGAAAACCTGGCCGAAGTGGCCGGGGTGGATAAACTCCATTTTACCGCACAGATCTGACCTGGCTACAACGGAGGGTAATCAGGATGAATTTGCTTTCATAACCGTGACCATGATATTTCTCTGGTTACGGGGACCATCAAATTCACAGAAGAAAATATTTTGCCAGGTGGAGAGTCCCATCTTTCCATCCACTATGGGGATGGTCTCCTGGGGCCCTACAATACCCGCCTTCAGGTGCGAATCACCATTGTTGTCCTGGTTATCATGCTCCCAGATACCTGCCGGAACCAGTTTGCTCAAAAGGGTCACTACATCGTTTTGAACCGATTCATCCCAGTTTTCCTGGATCATGATGGCTGAAGTGGCCCCCTGGGCATAGACATTGACCATCCCCGATGTGATCCCGCTTTCCGAAACGATGGCTTCCACTTCCCTGGTGATATCAAACAGCCCATTGTGCGACGGAGTACTGATATGAATAATTCGTTGCATTTAATTCAATTCGTAACCATATTTTTTAAACCACTTTATCACTTTTGTGCATATATCCAGTATTGTAGGAGCCTTGATTGTATATTCTTCCGGTGGCATAGGAGCAGCAAAAGGTGGTATACCATCAAATTTTAAAATCATTTCAACAGGATTTTTATCTGAACTTTTGATTCATATTTTCGAAATATAATCCAAATAGTCATCAGACTTTGGATGATAATATTTCGCTGTCAGAACTTTTACTTCCTCGTAAATAATTGATGTCTTTCCCATATTTTCTTTAACTGTTAATTAGCCATCCTTTTTCGCAATTGGCCTAACAATCACAGGGGTAGCAAATCGGCTGTAACGATTAAGATTAAATGCATAATTCAATAGCATCACATGCAGCATTGAGAAGATCACTTTCATTTTCACTTTTTGCGTGATTGGCCTCAGCAGCTACCCAACCTGCCAAATCATTTGCTTCGTGGATGGAAATCTCAAGCACGACATAGTCACCACGCTTCTCCGCTGATTTCAAATACTTGCCACACATATCGCTGATCATCCCGTTCGCCAGTAAGGCCTCGAATTCATAGCGATGAAATTCTATCTCAACTCTTTTGGGTTTCATACATTTTCTGCGATATAGATAGTACGTTGTATTCAACAAATTCCAGATAAGAGATCCTTCAACCCGGGAAGCGCATGCTGAAATCTATTGTTTGTCAGGCCTGTGCAGTTTTAAGCTTATCAATTATAAATGTTAGCCTTTCAATCAAATCATCCAGATAAGACTCAATAATTGCCCAAACGATACGATAGTCAATCCCGAAATAATCATGTACGATTCGGTTCCGAAATCCTCGAATCCTGTTCCATTCAATTCCTGGATATGAATTTCTGAATTCTTGGTCAAGGCGATTAGCTGCTTCACCTATAATCTCAAAATTTCGAACCACAGCATCAACCGATTTATCATCTGACAGAAAAGCTTCATAATCTAACTCAATGGTATAGCGCTTAATTTTTTGCGCCGATTCCAATATGTCTTCTAAAAGCAATATTGAATCTCTCTTAGACATAGATTAAATCCGGATCAATTGCCTTGAAATATCTATCCTTAATCCCATTTCTTGAAACAAGATCAACTTTAAGACCAACAATCTCTTCGATTTCATCTGCAA
>DAOWNM010000176.1 GCA_030642565.1 Bacteroidota bacterium
CCCCATTCAGGGAGGGAATCAGTGTGCCATGTTTAAAAGGAATCTCCCCTCCGGCAGTTAACATGTGCCAGTTACGCACATAAGGTACTGAAAAATGGTCGTAGGAGTAGTGAGCAAAAATCTCCGGTTGCTTGGATTGGGGCCGGGGCTGCTGCAGGGCCACCCTGTATCTCTCAAAGCGACCGGCCGAATCGGGTTCAAGCTCTACGGCCCGCCCGGCACAGATTTCAAGCCTCTCCATATTGTTTTCCCAGTAAGCCAGATCGACGCATGTCTCATAGGCTTCATAAAGTTCGGGGTCCTTCGTTATAACCTTGTCAAGAACCAGATAGGCCGAATCAAAACGGGATTCCCAGCCATGGATCCTGGCCAGGTAGAGTGCTGCATCGAAATACTCCTCATTCTTCTCCAGTAGATCGTAGCCGATCTGTTTGGCACCATTATAGTCGCCCGCAGCTGCAAGATCGCGCATCCGGGCAAACTCCTTTTCAGGATTGGACTGTTGAAGTCTGTCCTGGGCATACAACTGAACCAGGGAACAGACGAATAGAGTGATAATAATGGATAGTCTCTGCATAAAATGTATCAATTCTTCCCGGAAAGGGACTTTACCATATCCACCATGACATTCAGATCAAATGGTTTGGTCAGATATGCGCTGGCGCCAAGCTCTTCAGCATGCACCCTGGTTTCATTATTGGTTATACCTGTAATTACTACCACGGGGATTTTTGATTCCATCTGTGTGTTGATATGACGAATCAGTTCCAGTCCCTTGGTATAGGGCATATTGATATCAGTAATGACAAGATCGATCTCCTCTTCACCCAGGATTCTGATACCCTGAACCCCGTCCCCGGCTTTAAACACATCGTAACCCGCCCTCTTCAGTGAAATTTCAATGGTTCTCAGAGTCATTACATTATCTTCGCAAACTAGGATATTCATGGTTTTCTGATCATTTCTACGCAGTCTACTGCATAATGATTCGATGTTGTTCCAGGTTTTGGTCAATGGATAGAATGAATAGATAAATCCCGGGTTTCGTGTTCTGAATCTCTACCCAATTGGTTGCCTCCTCAAGTCTCAAAGAGACGATCTCCTTTCCGAGCATATCCACCACCCTTAAATAAGCTTCCTGAAATGGCTCCGGTATGGTGATACAGAACCGATCCTTCCCGGGATTGGGGAAGATAAAGGAGCTCCCATGTAACGCTGCATTCTCTGCAGACAAAGGATATCCCACATGCAGTTGAACCGGCACCAGTGTTGAGTATGTGGTTCCATCCTCCAGGTAGTACATAAAAAAATCATCCCCTCTGAAGCCGGGATCGGGATCGTAAAGAAAACTACCGTCGGGATGGAGATAGAGATTACCGTGCTCTGTTCCACTCCCAAAGGAGAGTCGGACCTGCATTTCGTTTCCATCTATATCAAAATCGTTGTGAAGCAATCCCCCTTCACTATCCGGCTCCAATATGTTCCCGGGAAAAAGATGAAAAGTATCGGCCATGCCAATGGGCGGAGAATTGAACTGCGGCAACATCTGTTTCATGTAGTGAAACGACTGCTTTTTACGCTCGATAGGAGGATCATTGATGATCTTCTCATAATCCCACGGACTCCAGATGTACTTCCCGGTCTGATATATCTCATCCAGCAGGCAAAGGGTGAGGGAAATACCGTCCGACAGTGTGTCCATCTGTTCGATCACAATCTGCTCCCCCTCCTGATGCGAAAGATAGTGCATGGCTCTTCCTACAGTCGGAGCAGGAAAGTTAAGAAGGGTCCAGGGGATCCGGATCTCCAGGCTGTCATTAAACAGTGAAACTGCATTGAGAAACTGGTAAGGATCGTCCGAGGTAGAGATGGTCAGCTCCCCTATATACTGGGTCCTGTTGTGAACATAGTTGGTCTTCCACCTGACCGGATTCCAGAGTCCGTTATCACTGTGGGTGGAAACAACAGTATCGACTCTTACCAGGGACTTGATCCCATAGATATCATAATCGGGAATCACAAACAGTTTGGCCAGATCGCCCCCCAGTGGTATCTGCAGTGCGAACTCGGCACGCAGGGTATCGGGTGCCACTCCAATGGAACGACCATCGGGCAGTATGGACTCACCCAGATTCGATTCATAGGTATCAAACGCCACCCAGAGCGTATCATCACTGTATTGCGGTGTATTCATATGAACCCGTATCCTGAAAAAAGTGTAGTCGGAATGGACATCTATACTGGAAATTGCAGTGCCCGGATAGGTACCGGTTTTAATAAATGGGTCCGGGGGAGGTGCATAGGCCAGAATCCCGAAATTCTGCTCCGGGGAGGTGAGGTTGTGCCACAGATGACGATACTCCTTGTCAGAGTAAGGATTTGTGATCCAGGTTTGCTTGAACCACTCGTCGATCAGAGAAAACTGGACCCCGCCGGCACAGCCGGACTCCTCAATATTATCGAACATCCTGATGGTGTAGATTCCCTGTTGCTCCTCGGAATGACCTCCATGGTGCATGCCGGAAGGCGAAAGGTGTCCACTTCCCCAGCTGGAGGGAACGCCGAATTCAGCAATGATCAAAGGGACACCCTGATAATGGGCTTTCAAATCTTTCAGGTAACCCAGGTAGTTATTGGGTCCATCTGCATCTGATTCTGCCAGATAATAGGGATCCTCAATAATAAAATCGGGATAATAGGGATAGGCATGGTATCCAATAAAAAAGCCTGCCGAAGAGTCTGTGCAGACCAGATTGGCCAGATCGATCTGCTCCGTATCTTCAAAGCTGTCACCCAACAAATGCTCCGTTGGATGTGTAATGGGGTCGAGTGTAGGCCAGGATGAAAATCCAGTGGGCCTGACCGCCTGATAGTGCTCGTTTTCATAGAGCATCAGACCATCGAGGCGTTGTGTCAGCCATACCTCTATCGGATCGCCGGATGGAAGCTGAAAGAAAGCCCCCTCATAAACAGTCTCCCCCGGATGATTCTGATTGGTTAAGGCAACCTCCCCGGGAAAGATCTCCCTGCCTGGCAGAAAACCGACCACCCATGGAGAGATATTGGAGGTGAAGTCGCCATGGGCCTTCCCTGTCCGCTGTTCAATGGTTATATCTCCGTGGACAGCGGCCACCACCTCCCTGATCTCCTGGTCGAAAGATGTGGTCTGCTCGAACAGATCGGTGACAGTCTCATTCTCCTCCAGCCAGACACCATGCATCACAAGCAGTGGATTCTGTGGATTTTCCAGGTTATACTCCCTTAGCTCATGATAAAACCTCGGAAAATGGAGTGTATATAAGCGGATGGTATTGTACCCTGCCTCTTTGATCAGGTCAAACCAGCGTCTATAATCCTCCGCCGTGGCTGCCAGCTGTCCCGGCTGAGTTCCGGGCACTGAAATACCCAGGTTGATGCCCTTGATAAAAATAGGGATATAGTTTGACCCGTTCCAGATGGCGAATTGCTCATCTTTCAGAGCGTAATCTCCGTGAAACTGTTCTGGTGCGGCAACTTGCTTGGTTTGCTGACTGAAAACACTACTCAGAAATA
Source organism: Bacteroidota bacterium (assembly GCA_030642565.1). Classification (GTDB taxonomy): domain Bacteria; phylum Bacteroidota; class Bacteroidia; order Bacteroidales. The sequence continues at coordinate 3,553 of DAOWNM010000176.1, forward strand.
CCTGACTCAAAATAAAAAGAGAGAGGAGTTTAAAACGAAAAAAGGGTATTAAAATCTTCATTAGAACCGAAATAGGATAATACAAAGTTAATTTAACTATTCTTTCTGAGAGATGGTTCCTTTTTTTGTAAAAAGGGTTAACCCTGATCACGGATCAGCAACTCAATGTTCTGCACACCGCGCTGTTCCATGATCAACTCCTTGTTGATCATAACCCGGTCGATGGTGGACTGATCGAAGTAACGGATAGTCACCAGTTCCAGTCCTGTCTGGTAGTCCACTTTGTATTTCTCCTCAAGTTCATCGGTTACCAGCCTCAACTTCCGTTTGTCCTTATTCACAATTATCTTGAAGCTAATGGCCGAATTCTGCATCATGTTGATCTTCATCCCGTGCTTGCTGAAGATCCCAAAAATCTCCTCCAGGTTGCCCTCGTTGATAAAGGAGAAATCGAGGGGTGAGGTACGGATCAGTACCTGGTCCATCTTAAAGATAAATGAAGGGGTCAGTTTGCTGTAAGATAGGTTCCCCACCAGGGTTCCGGGTGCATCGGGCTCCACAAATGATTTCACATGCAGGTTGATGTTCTTGTTTTGTAACGGCTTGATGGTCTTGGGATGGATCACACCGGTGCCAAAAAAGGCCAGCTCAATGGCATCGAGATAGGACAATTTTTCGAGCAGGATGGTATCGTCAAAATACTTGGGATCGGCATTCAAGACTCCCGGAACATCCTTCCAGATGGTGACATTCTCAGCCTTTAGCATATAGGCGAGAATGGCAGCCGTATAGTCCGATCCCTCCCTGCCCAGCGAGGTGGTCTGGTCGTTAATGGTGGAACCAAGAAACCCCTGTGTGATCATGATCCGCTCCCCGTTAAATGTAAAATGCTCATTCACAAGCTGGTTCGAAAGTTCCCAGTCGACTTTTGCCTCACGCCATGTATTGTTGGTTTTCAACGAACGACGGATATCCATCCAGCGGGTGGGAATATCCGAGCTGTTTAGAAAATGACTGATGATGGTGGTGGAGAGCAGCTCTCCGTAACAGATCAACTGGTCGTAGTCAAAATCATAATTAAGGGTAGGCTCCTTTGCCAGCCTGTCGGCCAGGTCGCCAAACAGCTCCTCCACATCTGCAAAAACTTTGTGGTCCTTATCCTCAAAGAGTCCGTTTAGCACCTCCAGGTGGTTTGCTTTCAGCGATTTGAACTCCTGCTTCAGCCTTTCACTCTTTCGGGCAGTATAGTGTTCGATAATCCGCTCGATGGCATTGGTGGTCTTCCCCATGGCAGAAACCACAACCACGATCTTCTCCTCCCTGTAACGTTTGAGAATCTCCACTATGTTTCTAACCGCCCCGGCACTCTTTACCGATGCCCCGCCAAATTTAAATACAATCATATTATAATAATTAAATTTCCATTTTAAGAAACCGGGCCATCCGTTCCCCTGTTCGCTCCAGAAGCTGTTCACCGTTTTCCAGTGATGACTCCAGATTGCCCGGTTTTTCCTGAATAGGCATCAGCACATCGAAACCCAGTTCGTACAGCACCCCGGCATCCTCATCCAGTGTTCCTGCAACCCCAATCACTGGCTTTCCCTGTTTTTTGGCCATCTGTGCCACTCCGAACGGCGTCTTGCCAAAGCGGGTCTGGGCATCCATCTTTCCCTCGCCGGTAATCACCAGATCGGCTCCTTTTATCTTCTCCTCAAGACCCACCACACCGGCAATCATATCAAATCCTTTGACCAGGCCGGCATCCAGGAAAGCCATCAACCCCGCTCCCAGTCCACCAGCTGCCCCCGCTCCCGGCACCCTCGAAACCTCCTTGCCCAGCTGATCCTGAATCACCTCTGCAAAACGAACCAGATTTTGGTCCAGTTTCTCTACCATCTCCCGGTCAGCCCCTTTTTGCGGGCCATAAACAGCGGAAGCACCATGTGGCCCGGTCAATGGATTGGTCACATCACAGGCTACTACGATCTCCGTCCCGGTCACCCGTGGATCCAATCCTTCCATATGGATCTGTTTCACTTCACTCAGTGCACCGCCTCCCTGAACAGGTATGGATCCGAACTTCCCACTGAATTTCACACCCAGAGCCTCCGCCATGCCAGCCCCTCCATCGTTGGTGGCACTCCCCCCGATCCCCAGCAGGATCTTTTTAACGCCATGATCCAGCGCATCCTTTATCAACTGTCCGGTACCAAAGGTAGAGGTGATCCAGGGATCCCTCTCATCCCCTTTTAGGAGTTCAATGCCTGAAGCCGCCGCCATCTCGATCACAGCTGTCTCCCCATCGCCGGTAACACCGTAAAAAGAGGAGACCTCCCGCATCAGCGGATCCATCACTTTCAATTCAATCCGCCCCCCACGGGTAGCATCGATGACAGATTCCACGGTACCTTCACCGCCATCGGCCATGGGAACCAGGGTGCAAAAGGCATCCGGAAGAATTTTTTTTATACCTCTGCCAAGGGCAGAAGCCACCTCAATGGCGCTCAAACAATCTTTAAATGAATCGG
>DAOWNM010000330.1 GCA_030642565.1 Bacteroidota bacterium
GTGTCCATCGTGCAAAACTATAAAATGTTCTTGAAAAAACGTACTTTTGCCCCGATGACCACCACCCGCCAGCATAAAGTATCCAGGTTGCTTCAAAAGGAGCTTGGTGAATATCTCCAGAGGCAAGGTTCGAAGATTACCAGAGGAAAGATGATTACGGTCACTGTGGTTCGAATCAGTCCGGATCTCGGAGTGGCCAAGGTCTATCTAAGCATATTTCCGGGTGAAAAGGGAGAGGAGTCCGTTCAGGCAATCTCTGACAGGGCCGGACTGATCCGGCGTGAAATGGGTAACAAACTCCGGAACCAGTTAAGACACATTCCTGAATTCGTTTTTTTTCTCGACGACTCCCTTGATTACTTCGATCGGATCGAGGACCTTCTAAAAGATGAATAATGCAATACGACCCTATCAAGCGTAGTCTGGGCAAAGTATTTAACAGCACACCCTTATTAAGGAGGCTTTTTTACAGGTTGCTCGATCTGCTCCTGTTGCGCTCATGGCATATACGACGGGAGTTAAAAAACCTGAACAGGGAGGGTTTCAACCCTGAAGAGATTGCCGATGCAGGTTCAGGTTTCGGTCAGTATGTTTATTACCTGTCGAACCGATACCCCAATGCAAGGATTACAGGCCTGGATATCAAACAGGAACAGGTTGATGACTGCAATAACTTTTTCTCTTCCATCAACCGGGAGGATTTGGTATCATTCAGGTATGCCGATCTTACAAAGCTGGAGGAGCGGGAGGAGTGGGACCTGGTGCTCTCTGTGGATGTGATGGAGCATATCGAAGATGATTGTACCGTTTTCCGCCATATCTATAACGGTTTAAAACCAGGCGGGATACTGCTGATCTCAACCCCTTCAGACCAGGGAGGATCGGATGTTCATCACGAACATGAGGCCTCCTTTATTGATGAACATGTCCGGGATGGATATGGAGTGGGGGAGATTGATGAAAAACTGAGGGAAGCTGGTTTCTCTGATATTCAGATCAGGTACTCCTACGGCAGACCTGGTAAAATCTCCTGGAAACTCTCCATGAAATATCCCATTCTGCTGGCCAACATCAGTAAACTCTTCCTGCTGTTGCTTCCTCTGTACTATCTTATAGTCTACCCATTCTGCTATCTGTTGAACAGGGCCGATGTAAGGGGTAAACACTCCACCGGAACCGGACTTATCGTGAAGTGTATAAAGTGAACCTCTCTTTCTATATAGCAAAGCGATACCTGCTGGGGAAAAAATCCCAGAACGCCATTAATATCATATCCGGTATCTCCGTTCTGGGTATCACTACGGGAACCATGGCCCTTGTGATTGTACTATCCGTATTTAACGGTTTTGACTCAGTTGTAAAGTCGCTCTATAACACTTTTGATCCGGATATTCAGATCTCTGCCAGGGAGGGTAAAACATTTAGCCCCGATCCGGCAACCACACAAGCCGTTCTCTCCCTTCCGGGGGTTTCTGCCCTCTCTGAGGTGCTGGAAGGAAATGTGCTGCTGCTCTATAACGAAAGACAGCATATAGCCACCGTTAAAGGTGTCGATGAAGCTTTCAGAGATGTTTCCGGGCTCGATTCTATGATCTATGACGGAGAGATGAAGCTGAAGGACCGAAACAGGGCCTATGCAGTGGTGGGTCATGGAGTGGCCAACAGCCTGGGGATCGGTCTCAGCTTTATTGATCCCCTTTTTATATATACCATCGACCGAAAGGCCCGGATCAATATGTCGCAACCCGAGGAATCGATCCGAAGAGATTTTATCTACCCCTCCGGAATTTTTACCATTGAACAGGAGTACGATTCCAGGTATATTATCTGTCCCATTGAATATGTCAGGGAGCTGCTCTCCTACCAGGAAGAGGTCTCCCACCTGGAGGTGAAGCTGGATCCCCGCTTCCCAGCCGAAGAGGTCCAGAAAGAGATCATGACCCTGATGGGAGAAGGGTTCAATGTCAAAAACAGGGAGCAGCAGAATGAGCTTTTTTACAAGGTGATGAGGTCGGAGAAATGGGCCATCTTTCTGATTCTGACATTTATTCTTATTATCGCCTCATTTAATATCATCGGCTCTCTTTCGATGTTGATTATTGATAAGAAAAAGGATATCCTCACTCTGCGTAACATGGGAGCCGGAAAGAGGCTTATTAAACGGATCTTCCTGATCGAGGGATGGCTAATATCGGTGCTTGGAAGTGTAACCGGAATTTTCCTGGGTACCGCCATCAGCTGGATTCAGCAGCGGTTTGGGGTTATCAAACTCACCGGAAGCGGCTCCTTTATTATTGAATCTTATCCTGTTCAAATTGAAGTGATTGATATCTGCCTGATCTGGGTAACTGTGCTGTTCATCGGGTTGATTGCCGCCAGGTACCCGGTACAGCAAATCTCAAAAAAATACCTGGACAGCATCGAAAAGGGGACTATTGTTTAAAACTTTGCATCTCTCTTATATTCAGAACCTCTAATTTTATGACGATCTGCAAACATTAAACATTAGTGTTTGCAACCAATGAGAGGCTATTTCTGTTCTATTTGAGTACAGCACGAATTTGAGTCCATATGAAAGCATTCAGGTATACCATATTACTTATATTATCTCTTGCAACTTCCATTATCTCACTGTCGGCCCAAGAGCTGGCTATCACAAACGTCACCACCACCCCAACCACCTGCTCTGACGGAACTGACGGAACCCTCTCCTTCACGATCTCAGGAGGTACTGCTCCATACACCTGGTCCATCCTTGAAGGAATAATTCCGGTGGATTTTGGGGGCCCAACCTACAGTACATCAATTA
>DAOWNM010000279.1 GCA_030642565.1 Bacteroidota bacterium
ATTGACCGTTACAGGCAGGGATATGATCCCAATGAAAAATCGGTGGTACAGCGCTACCTCTACCTGGATGCCGGTTGGAAGATTGCGCGGGAGCATCTCTGGTTTGGAGTGGGGAATGGTGATGTAGGGAGCGAATTTGAACAGTACTATGAGTCGGTGGACTCACCCCTGGAAGAGAGATGGAGAAGAAGAGCCCACAATCAGTTCCTTACATTTTTAATCTCTTTTGGAATTCCCGGATTGATAGTCTGTCTTCTGGCACTTATTGCTCCGCCCTTTCTGGCGGGCAGACAACGCTCTTTCCTGGCAATGGGTTTTTTGATTCTGATCCTGTTATCCATGTTGAGTGAAGATACACTGGAGACTGCCACCGGAGCAGCATTTGTAGCCTATTTCTATGCACTTTTCATGTTTGGTCCCGATTTCCCATGGATGCGCCATAAACCTATTAGCGGTGATGGATAAGCGGTTCGGCAGGGAGTTTTACGGCCGGGATGTGCTGGAGGTTGCACCACGGCTTCTGGGGCAGCACCTGGTAAGCATTGGTCCCGATGGAATGAAATCTACCTATGTGATCTCCGAAACCGAAGCTTACCGGGGAGGGGAGGATCTGGCATGCCATGCCAGCAAGGGGAGGACTCCGCGAAACGAAGTGATGTTCGGAAAGGGGGGACATCTTTACATCTACCTGATATACGGAATGTACTGGATGATGAATGTGGTAACCGGGGATACGGGTGTTCCTCAGGCAGTTTTGTTCAGGGGGCTTCGCGAGGCCAGTGGTCCGGGCCGGCTTACCCGGTTGGTGGGGGTGGACCGAAACTTCTACGGTGAGGACCTGGTATTGTCCGACCGGATCTGGATCGAAGAGAGTGGATCAACCCCTGGTTATATCACGGGTCCCAGGGTCGGTATTGATTATTCAGGGGAACCCTGGAAGAATATGCCATGGCGATTTCTGATGAATCTTTAATATATTTGCATACTTTTTAACCTTCACATACTGAATGAATGGAAAATTTCCGTCGATATAATATGATCCTCGGATGGGGCGTATTCCTGGTCTCACTGATCGTCTACCTGCTTACCATGGAACCCACAGCCAGTTTCTGGGACTGTGGAGAGTTTATTGCCACAGCCTATAAAATGGAGGTGGGACATCCTCCCGGAGCACCTTTCTTTATGCTACTTGGACGCTTTTTCACCCTGTTTGCAGGGGGCGATGTGACCAAAGTTGCTTTGACCATGAATGTGCTGTCGGCCATGGCCAGTGCATTTACCATTCTGTTCCTTTTCTGGACGCTGACCCACCTGGTAAGGAAATTTTTTAATAAGGAAGAACAAAACGGTCCGGTAGCTATGATCTCCATTTTCGGAGCTGCCCTGGTAGGTTCCCTGGCCTATACCTTTTCAGATTCATTCTGGTTTTCTGCTGTGGAGGCCGAGGTCTATTCTACCTCTTCGCTCTTTACGGCTGTGGTTTTCTGGGCCATCCTCAAGTGGGAAAATGTGGCTGACGAGCCCGGGGCCAACCGGTGGCTGATCCTGATTGCCTATTTGATGGGACTTTCCATAGGGGTACACCTGCTAAACCTGCTTGCCATTCCCGCCATTAGCATGGTTTACTATTTCAGAAAATATACTCCTACCGTGAAAGGAGTTATTGCAGCACTGGCGGTCTCGGTGGGCATACTTGGGGTGATCAATTATATGCTTATACCCGGTTTAACTGCCATTGCCGGCAAATTTGAACTGGTTTTTGTGAATGGGATGGGCCTTCCCTTTAACTCGGGTGTGATTGTATATGCACTGCTTCTGTTCGGGGGAATCATTTTCGGGATATATCTGACGCACAAACGGGGGAAGGTCCTCTGGAACACCATCCTTCTCGGTCTCTTTGTGATCATTGTGGGCTACTCCTCCTATACCATTATCGTGATCCGTTCAGCGGCCAATACACCACTGGATGAGAGCAATCCCGATACCGTATTTTCACTGCTCAGCTACCTGAACCGTGAGCAGTACGGCGACAATCCGCTGGTATATGGTGCATTTTTCAACCACAGGCCCACCAGCATCTCGGAGGGAAAACCCAGCTATTACAAGGGTGAGGAGAAATATTACCAGGTGGCGAAAAACCGGGAGTATGAATATGATAGCGACGCCAAAGGAGTCTTCCCAAGGATGTGGAGTACCCAGGACCGGCATGCCAATGAATATATCTACTGGGGCGGGATGAGCGAATCGGAGCTCTACGATGTGCGACGCGATGCAGAGGGGAATCCGATGATGAACCAGCTGGGCGGGTACAGTTATGACCGTAGCAGGGCCATTGGAAAGCCCACATTTGGACAGAACATGCGGTTTTTCTTCCGTTACCAGGTGGGGTATATGTACCTCCGCTATTTTATGTGGAACTTTGCCGGACGACAGAATGATATACAGGGGCACGGGGAGCTGACCAAGGGAAACTGGATCAGTGGAATCAAGTTTATCGACCAGGCCAGGTTGGGGCCGCAGGACAATATGCCGGCATCCATTGTGGATAATAAGGGGCACAACAAATACTATATGTTACCGCTATTGCTGGGACTGGCAGGAGCTTTTTTCCATTACAAGAAGCACCAGAAAGACTTCTGGGTGGTGGGTCTGCTCTTTGTGCTGACCGGATTTGCCGTACTGGTCTATCTGAACCAGTATCCCATCCAGCCCAGGGAACGCGATTACGCCTATTCCGCCTCCTTCTATGCTTTTGCCATCTGGATCGGGATCGGTGTGGCCGGACTGATCGAATGGGTCTCCAAAAGAAAACGTTCTGTGGTGACTGCTGGAGCTCTGGTGCTTGGATCGCTAATCCTGGTACCTGGGATCATGGCCAAAGAGAACTGGGACGATCACGATCGTTCGGATCGTTTCACCGCACCTGCATTTGCTAAAAACTTCCTGAACTCCTGTTTGCCGGGAGGTATTATATTTACCAATGGCGATAACGATACTTTCCCGCTCTGGTATATCCAGGAGGTGGAAGGGTTTCGTACCGATGTGCGTATCGTGAACCTGAGTTACCTGACAGCCGACTGGTATATTGAGCAGATGAAGCAGACCTTTTACGACTCTAAGGCACTGCCCATCAGCATGACCAGGGAGCAGTACGTTCAGGGGGCACGTGACTTCGCCTACCTGGTAGAAAATGCCGGCGTATTGATCAAGGAGAAGTACGAGGTCAACAGGGAAGGATATGAGGAGGAGGTCATGGGTATTTACTCAGACCTGGTTCAGATCCTGGAGGCCTCCCTGCTTGCGCAAAATCATGCTAACGATTACAAAGCCATCAAAGCACTGGAGAACAATATGGATCCGCTTCGTCTTTACGGGTATATGCGCACGTTTAATTCGGAAGAGATTGCCAACCGTATTAACCTCGACAAGGAGGCCATGAGCAAGCTTACCACCCGGATGGAGGGTATGATCAAGCGGATCGATGCTGACTATGCGCCCCTGAAAGAGGCGTTTGCATTTATGCTGAGCGATGATCCCCGCTTTAAGCAGGGACAATACTTTATCCCGGCCAAAAAATTTGCGATCCCTGCAGACTCTGCCTCACTGGCCTCCTGGGTGGTACCGGAGAAGTTCCAGGAGAACCGGGTGGACCAGGTACGATTTAGTATCTCCGACCAGGTGCTTTATAAAAACATGCTGACCGTGATGGACCTGCTGGGGACCAACGATTGG
>DAOWNM010000327.1 GCA_030642565.1 Bacteroidota bacterium
CCTGGTGATTTCAGATCTGGAGAGGCTGAATGCCCTGTCGGGCCGTATGGCATTTTCAAAAAAGATTTCACCTGTAGTGAGGCTGAATGCCATGGTGGGATATGCCTGGGAAGAGTATGCCGATCAGGACTACAGACACAGGATCGATATAAGAGCAGGAGCTTATTTCTTGATTAAAAGATGAAGTTAAGGGAGACATACATGGGTCTGGTGCTGGGGCTTATTCTGGCTACAATGGGAGCCATGGCCTCCTATGGCCAGGTGGCGGATTCCATATCGTCCGATAGTGCGAAGATGGAATCCGGCCTGACTGTTCAGGAGCCTGTAGATGGGCTTCCCGACTATGCCAACAGGCTCCTGGTACGGTTTAAAAAATCTCCCCTGCTTGTTATCATTCTCTTCAGCGTGATACTCTATTCCATTGTCACATTGATTACTTTGCTGATCATCATCCTGATACACAGGAGCAGGTTGCAACGTGAGCAGACGCTGAAGGATTACCTGTTGGAGAAATACCAGCAGTTGCTGATGGACTACCTGTTTGACGAAGAGAGACAGGAGGAGGCATTGGAGGAGTTGAACAGGGTGGCCAATAACCGTGTAAACCGCCAGATTCTGATCGACCAGATGATCGATTTGAGTGTCAATCTGAAGGGGGATATCAAGGAGGCGATCAAGATGCTCTATATCCGGCTCGGGTTAGAAAGGGATTCTCTGGAGAAAGCCTATAGTAGAAAATGGCACGAAAATGTTAAAGGTTTCAGGGAACTGGCCTTTATGAATATACGGGATGCCAATGACCAGATCGTCAAGAGTCTGAATGCCAGTAATGATATCCTGAGGATGGAGGCTCAGATCGCCATGGTCAGGCTCTCAGATACAAATCCTTATGAATTTCTCGGTTTGCTTAAGAAACCACTCTCCCTCTGGGAACAGGTGACCCTGCATGAACTGCAGATCCAGCACAACCTGAAGATCCCGGACTTCAAACAGTGGTTTTATTCGGAAAATGTCAGTGTGGTTATGTTCGCCCTGGAGATGGTCGGCTGGTACAAGCAGAGGGGTGTGGGAAAGGAGATTCTGGGGCTGTTTGAACACGAGGAAGAGAAGATTCGTTTCACCTCCTATAAGGTTTGTGGTGAGATCGGACTCAAAATGTCGCTTCCGGCCATGATCAGAAAGTTCCCTGAGGAGACCTTTAAGAACAAGCTGGAGATACTGCACACTTTTACAAAGGTGCCCGATGAGAAGTATCTGAAATTTCTGAAAAATGTACTGGATACCGAAGAGGATGTCCAGTTGCAGATAGAGGCCACCAAGGCGATGGAGAATACAGATGAGCCCGGGATCTCAATGCTGATCAAGCTTATGAAATCTAAATCGGAATATAAAAATTATCAGATCATCATCCGGCACGTGCTGGATGGCCGGATCTATTAACCATGGAAAGAGCGTTTGAGATATTGAAGTTTTTTGTGCTGAACGCAGTATTTATAATTACTGCGATGATCTTTACCACCTACCTGATCCTGACGATTTTTTCAGCGATTTCGCTGAGAAAATACCTGAGAAAGAACAGCTACGTGGATTATAACTCCATAGTGGCTTCACCCCTGGCTCCATCTCTTTCGGTGATAGCGCCGGCGTATAATGAAAGTGAGACCATTATTGATAACATCAGGACACTGCTTTCGCTCTATTACAACAATTACGAGGTAGTAGTTATAAACGATGGTAGCAAGGACGACTCCATGGAGAAGATAATCAATGCCTATGAACTGGAGAAAGTCAACTACTATTTTGACTACCGGTTGCCATGCAAGCGGATTCGGGGAGTTTATAAATCCCGGAACCGCTCCTTTAAAAAATTGACGGTGATCGACAAGGCCAATGGCGGAAAGGCCGATGCACTGAACGCGGGCCTGAATGTCTGCAGAAACGATCTGGTGGTCAGTATCGATGCAGACTCTATCATGGAGCCGGATGCCTTGCTAAAACTGGTAAAGCCTTTTATGGAAGCTAAGGATAAGCGTGTGATCGGAGCGGGTGGAGTGATTCGTATTGCCAACTCATGTGAAATTTCTGACGGCCATATCCAGAAGATTCACCTGCCTAAGAAATTTTTACCCCGTGCGCAGGTCATGGAATATACCAGGGCTTTTCTGATAGGAAGGATGGCCTGGAGCGAGTTGGACGGACTGTTGCTTATTTCGGGTGCGCTGGGTATGTTTGACCGCGAGATAGTGATTAAGTCAGGCGGATACCATACCAATACAGTGGGTGAGGATATGGAGCTGGTGGTACGTATCAGGAGGTATATGGTAGACAACGGCCTCAACTATGATGTGGTCTATATTCCCGATCCACTCTGCTGGACAGAGGTACCCAATACAGTAAAGGTGCTGGCCCGGCAGCGGAGCAGGTGGACCAGGGGAACGATGGAGACCCTGATTACCCACCGGAAGCTCTTCTTCAACAGGAAATACAGTAAACTGGGTATACTGGGTTATCCTTACTGGCTGGTATTTGAGTACCTGGCGCCCATCATCGAGTTCCTGGGAATTCTCTGGTTTATCTTCCTGGTAATTATCGGCAGACTCAACTGGCCTTTCTTCCTGCTACTGTTTGGTTTTGTCTATTTTTTCGCGGTTTCGCTCTCCATCTGGTCGGTGCTGTTCGAAGAGATTACCTTTCACAAGTACGAGAAAAGAAGGGATGTGCTTCGTCTGGTGGGAACCGCCTTCCTGGAGCCACTGTTTTACCACCCCATAGTGATGCTGATGACCATCAAAGGGAATATTGATAAGATACTGAACCGCAACAAATGGGGCAAAATGGAACGAAAAGGATTTGGTAAATCCTGACCCTACACCTTCAACA
>DAOWNM010000012.1 GCA_030642565.1 Bacteroidota bacterium
CGAACCGCAGTAGCGGTCGGCAGCAGAACCCCTTTAGGGCTCGCGTAAGCAAACCTGCAGGGACCCGCGAGGATGTACTGCCCATAGCTTCGTAAGAAGCTTAAGGAATCCCTTTCTGTTTACGGAAGGGAGGACGTCAAGGCAATAAAGGTATTCTTAAAGGGTTGAATAAGAAATTTTATCACAGTATAAATCAGATAATAAATGATTGCAGCAGGTTGATCTCTTCAGCCCAGCGTGAATCATCGGGAGTCTCAAGAATCAGAGGGATTCCGTCAAAGCGGGGGTCGGCCATGATCCATCTGAAGGGTTCGACTCCAATGAAACCCTCTCCCAGACTGTGATGCCTGTCGACCCTGCTACCCAGCTCTTTTTTGGAGTCGTTCAGGTGCATCCCTTTCAGATATTTTATGCCGATCACCTCTTCAAACTGCCTGAATGTTTTCTCAAACTCCTCCCTGCTTCTCAGGTCATAGCCTGAAGTGAAAGCGTGACAGGTATCGATACAGACCCCGATTCTGGATTGATCCTCCACCTGTTCAATGATGGCCGCAATCTGTTCAAAGGTATGTCCCAGGTTGCTTCCCTGTCCCGCTGTATTTTCAATGACGGCCGTTACCCCGGAGGTCTGGTCAAGGGCCAGGTTTACCGAATCGGCGATGGTCCGCAGGCACCGGTCCTGGCTGGTTTTTTTCAAGTGCGAGCCCGGGTGGAAGTTGAGCCGGTTCAGTCCCAGTTGTTCGCACCGCCGCATCTCATCGAGGAATGCAGCACGTGATTTTTCCAGGCCTGTGGGATCCGGATTACCCAGGTTAATCAGGTAGCTGTCGTGAGGCAACACCTGGTCGGGAGTGTAGTCTGCTACTTTACAATTTTTCCTGAATGCGGTGATACTCTCTTCGGTTAAGGGGTTGGCCACCCACTGACGCTGGTTTTTAGTAAAGAGGGCAAATGCCGTGGCTCCAATTCCCTTTGCATTGAGCGGCGCATTTTCCACACCTCCTGCAGCGCTAACATGGGCTCCTATGAATTTTGTCATACTGTTTTTTTTATAAATAACTTCGAACCATTAAAACAATTCAGAGCTTAAATCGTTATTTAAAATACATTATTTATGACTAAAAAAGAATAGTAAAATGAAACGTTCAAATTTGATAATTGTTTTCCTGGCTTTTTTGCTGGGCGGTCTCATATCGGGATGTTACCCCGACAAGATCGACTATGTGGATGAGTACGATATGGCCGGTACAATGTATGATGAAGAGGCTGATTTTACTGATTATATCACCTTTCACGTACTCGATACTGTGATGCACCTGACCGAAGATGGTGAGGATGATCCCAACCTGAGCAGGGAACATGATGCGTTTATCCTGGACCTGGTCAGGCAAAACATGATCGATAGGGGATATACCCGGATGGAGAGTCCCGATTCACTGAACATGCCCGATCTGGAGATATTTGTGCAGGCAATGTCCACCGATTTTTCCACCTATTATTCCTACTGGTATGATTACTGGTACTGGTACCCCGGCTGGGACTGGTGGTACCCGGGGTATCCCTGGTATCCGGGCTATCCCTGGTATCCTGGGGGTGGGTATTATAATTCATACAGCACAGGCACACTGATGATTGAGATGCTGGATACGGAGGCGGTTGATTTTGAGGAGGAGCGTCCCGGAATAGTCTGGATGGGACTTGTGGATGGATTGCTAACGAATAATACCAGTTCGGCAAAATCGCGTCTTGAAAAGCAGATCAACCAGATCTTTGAACAATCACCTTATTTACAACAATAAAACAGGAATCTCATGAAAAAATATATCATAGCGCTCTCAGTTTTGTTCCTGGCATTGACTATCAATGCACAGGAGGTGATCTGGAAAATGACCTACGATATGGGAATTCCATTCTCCTCTACCAAGGAGTTCACCAACCAGGTGAGCTGGAGAGGGTTATCGCTTGATTTTGACCGTTTTATAGATGATAATCTGGCGGTAGGGATGGGCTTCTCCTGGAGCACCTTTGTGGAGAAGGAGTCCGACAGTGATTACCAGCGGGAAAATATTCTTCTGCATGGTACCCAGGTCAGGTATATCAATAACATTCCGCTGACAGCCAGGATCTCCTGGTACCAGCCCATTGATATGATGGAGCTTTTCGGATCCATCGGTGTGGGTACAGCCTGGCAGGAGACCCGCAGAGAGATCGGAACCTGGGCCTTTGTGGGCAACTACTGGCAATTTGCTCTGGTACCGGAAGTGGGATTAATCTTTCCAGTGGGACAATCATACCTTACTGCAAAGGTGCGCTACGTTCAGGCTTTCAAAACCTCCGAAGCACCTGATCTCTCCTATATGAGTGTTGGAGTGGGTGTTGCTTGGTAGATATAACTAACTGTCTTTCCCAAGAAGAATTTCATCAATCATCTGCTTGAACATGGCTTTTGTCTCCTCAGGAGTCTGTGCAATACCATTGCTCATGGTGGGTTTACCACTCTGCGGAACAAAAAGGAATGCAGGTATGCTCTGAATTCCAAAAACTGCTGCCAGTTCCTGTTCTTTCTGGGTATCTACTTTATAGATATGTATTTTTCCTTCATACTCTTTTGCAAGCTCCTCCAGAATCGGGGCCGCCTGGCGACAGGGACCGCACCAGTCAGCATAAAAATCGATCAGGGCAGGAATGTCACCTTCATACACCCATTCGGTCTGGTTCTTCTCGTAATTCATTACCTTCTCGAGAAAATCCTGCTTGGTCAGGTGTACAGGTTTCCCGGATCCCTTGGATTGATCGTCTCCCCTCTTTTCAGCAACTGCCGTTGCTACTGCAAGTGATCCCTGATCAGGACCCTCCAGCGAACTGGCCGAACCATTGGTGCAGGAGAGTGTCAGGAGTGCTACTGCTACAATGCTTAATACTATCTTTTTCATAATTATATTTTATTTAACGGTCACTTGACCAGGTTTAGCACTATTCGGTTACACTTAATACCTCAGAGATGGCCTGCTTGAATGTCTCTTTTGGCAGGGCTCCCATGGCCATTTGTGGCTGACCCTCTTTGGGTATGAAAAGGAGTGAGGGAATACTTTGAACTCCAAATACAGAAGCTAGTTCGCGTTGCTCCTCGGTGTTTACTTTAAAAATATCGAGTTTGTCACCATATTCATCTTTCAATTCCTCCAGGATGGGAGCAACCGTCTTACAGGGTGCGCACCAATCGGCATAGAAATCGATAATGGCAGGGATTTTTCCTTCAAATTTCCAATCTTTGCTGGCTTCGTAGTTGAAAATTTTCTCTTTAAAAGTCTCGTTTGTTAAATGTTCCAGTTTCATTTTCTTATCTCTTTTTATTTGTTTCTGTCGCAAAAGTAGACGGAATCTTACACTCCCACTGTAACTTAAGTCACACAAGCCTTTTGGGGCACATTTATTCGTTCCCTGTGAAGGACATAGCGTGATTGAGGTAATTGACCAGGGGGAGGAGTTCCTGGAAATCTACCACCACATTTTGAGAAAAACCTTTTTTGACTATTTCGAAGTCTCTATAATTCTTTGTAAAGATAAAATGTTTGTATTTGATCTCTTCCAGGTGTTCAAAATCTTTTGGAAATCCTGCCGGCCCTTTTTTCAGTATCTCCTCTTTCCCGCCTCTTTCATATTCTTTGCTGATGACCGGGTTATTGATGACCTCCAGGTAGGCTCCTGGATTAAAAACAATCTCCTGCCGAATAAGTTTCAACTGCTCCTTAGGAGGCATATAAACACCGGCTGCCATAAATGAATTACCGGGCTCCAATTGAAAATAGTAGCCGGCATCGGCTGACTTCCTCCCACCCTTGGTCATCCAACACCCAAAATGTATCTTATAGGGGGATTTGTCTTTGGAGAACCGCACATCCTTATAAATCCGGAAGATGCAATCCTTTGGGACCAGGTCTCCCAGGGTGGGGTCAAATTGTACCATCCCGGTTAACAACTCTGCGGCAAATTCCCTGAACAAATCCAGAGATTCCTGGTAGTTCTTCTTGTGTTCGTTGAACCACTCCCGGTTGTTGTTTTGTGCAAGATTTCTTAAGAAAGATAAGATCGATTCCATAATGAGGTTTTCTTTAGAACAGAATCGGGTCTGGAAAGTTCATAGCAGCGGATATTCCAACCTGGGTTTTTCATCAGATTGTATTATCTTTAGGTACCATCAGCCTTTCAAATCCGGCAATGATCTTGAATAAATCATCCGTACCCAGGGAGCTGACTGCCCCCTCGGAGGAGTTTGTCTCCGCTTCAGACAGTATTGGCCTGTATTGGTGGCACTGGGATCACAGTGAGTTTAAGTTGATCATGAGTCCGGGTTTGGTAAAGATCCTGGGCTACAAACCTGAGGAGTTTGATTACACACTCAAATCACTTCATAAGAACGTACACCCGGATGATATCAAGAAGAATACGGAAAGGATCAACTGCCTGATTAAAGGCGAAATAGATCTTTACGAGATTGAGTACAGGGTGAAGGATTCTCAGGGAAAATGGCAATGGTATTATAACCGGGGGACTGTTGATAAGCGTGATGAGAATGGCAATCCTGTAGGTTTTGGTGGTATATCCATGGATATTTCCGGTCAGTTCAAACGCCTCCTCTCCATGGTGGAGGAGAAAGAGAAGTTTGAGTTCATTGTCAGGAATACAAACGAAGCCATCGTGGTTATAGAACTACTTGAGGGCAAGGCTGGAAATGTAGTGGATGCCAATAAGGCGGCTTTGAATTTGTTTAATATGGGCCCGGAGGTTCTCGGGAAACCTCTGCCCGATGACATCCTGCAGGATAAAGTGATCGGCAAGAATGGTGTTTTAATGCAGGATATTTTTGAAAAGGGATCTGGAAGGGTTGAACAGAAGATTAGGATTAACAATGGTGAAACTCTTTGGCTGGAGATCACATTACATGCTTTCACCTTAACCGGTGAAAACCTGATGATAGCCATACTGAAAGACAAGACCCCGGAGAGGATGACTGAAGCTGCTTTGCGGGAGACTGAGAAACGGTATCGTACCCTGTTTGAAGCTGCCGATGATCCAATAGGCCTGTTCACAGTGGATCAGGAAATCATTCTGATTAACTCGGCTTTTTACGAAACCTTCGGGTTTACCCGAGAGGAGTTTTTAGCTCTTGAATGGATGGAGAGAATTCATCCCGAGGATAAGAGGTATTTGGATTCACTGAGAGAAAAGTTTTTCAGTGATGGATTTTTGCAAGCTGATTTCAGGATAGAACATAAGCTGGGGCATTGTCTTTACATGTCGTCCAAGAGTGTGCTGATTCCGGCTGAACAGGGGGAGGAAGAGCTTATTTTGACCATTATTCGTGACGTTACTGAGCGAAATCAAGCCATGTGGGAGCTGAAGCAGGCAAAGAACAGAGCAGAGGAGAGTGATCAGCTGAAATCGGCATTCCTGGCCAACATGTCCCATGAGATCAGGACCCCCATGAACTCCATTATCGGATTCTCCAACCTGCTGAATCAGTCCGACCTGGCTGAGGAGATGCGGGAACTGTATGTGCATCGCATCATCACCAATTCGGAGTTGCTGCTGGATTTAATCTCCGATATTATCGACCTGGCGAAAATTGAGAGCGGTCAGCTCTCCATCATCTACGGCAGGATCATGATTTCGGAGCTGATCAACGATATGAAGCAGTATGCACGTGATGAAACGGTGCGGCTTCAAAAAGAGAATATTGAGATTGTAGTTGAACAGGGGTGTGACGATTTCGAAATTGAGACCGATGTGATTCGCATCACACAGGTTATGAAAAACCTGATCAACAATGCCATCAAGTTTACTGAGCAAGGGAAGGTTGAGATCGGTTGTTTGAAAGGTGAATCGGACCAGACGGTTCGTTTCTATATTAAAGATACGGGGATTGGTATTTCGCCGGAGCATTTTGAGTTGATTTTTGATCAATTCAGACAGATTGACGGTTCCAATACCAGGAAGTTTGGCGGAACCGGACTTGGACTGGCTATCTGTAAGAATCTTGTACAACTGATGGGTGGCAGAATCTGGGTGGAGTCAGGGAACGGCGCCCTCTTCCAACTGGAACTTCCCCTAAGGTCGACCGATAGAGATAAACAGCTGATACCTGAACTGAAGAGTGCTCAGAAGGGAGAGAGAACAGGGCAGAAGATCTCCATACTTGCTGTGGATGATGAGCCGGATACCCTGGAGCTTTACCAGGCCATACTGACACAGATGGGTCATCATGTTACTACCGCTGCCACAGGTTATGAGGCCCTTCGGATTTTGGAGCAGTTCCCCCTGCCCGACCTGGTGTTGATGGATAGCCAGATGCCGGTGTTGAGCGGAACCGATACTCTGAAGATTATCAGGGAGCGTTACCCGGTAATGAAGGTGGTTGCGCAGTCTGCCCACGCTTTGACAGGCGACAGGGACCGGTTCCTGGGAGAGGGGTATGACGATTACCTTCCCAAACCCTTTAGCACAGCAGAGCTGGGAAAGGTCATCTCGGAACTCATTGGTAAATTCAAATAATTGTTACTTTTATCTCTTCTAAAAGTGATATTAAACTAATCCCTTTTACATGCAAAAAGCCAACGAATTCCTTCTCTTTCTGAACAACTATTTGGGAGGACACCAGTGGTTTGTTTTTCTCCTGCTCGGAACCGGTGTATTTTTTACCCTTTACCTGGGACTGCCACAAATCAGGTATTTCGGTCATGCCATCAAGATTGTAAAAGGAAAATTTGACCGTGCGGAGGACATAGGAGATACTTCACACTTCCAGGCTTTAACCACGGCCCTGTCGGGTACGGTAGGTACAGGAAACATAGCAGGAGTGGCCCTGGCCATTCACCTGGGTGGCCCGGCGGCCCTGTTCTGGATGCTGATCACCGCACTTCTGGGTATGACTACAAAGTTTGTGGAGGTGACCATTTCACACAAATACAGGGATATTCTGCCGGATGGATCTATTTCGGGCGGACCCATGTACTATATGAAGAAGCGGATGAACATTACCACCAGGAACGGTAAGATCATCAAAACCGGGGCGATACTGGGAGGCTTTTTTGCATTTGCTACCATACTCTCCTCCTTTGGAACAGGGAGTTTGCCACAGATTAACAGCATCTCCGAATCCATGTTTACCTCTTTCGGAATCAACCATACCCTGACAGGGGGTGTGCTGGCTGTGTTGCTTGGACTGGTGATCATCGGGGGAATCAAGCGGATTGCTAAAGTAACATCCACCCTGGTTCCTATGATGGCATTGATTTACGTGGTGGGAGCTATCCTGGTGATTGCCACCAACTATCAGAATATACTTCCCTCAATTGGCTCCATTTTTTCCGATGCCTTTACAGGGAGTGCAGCAGTTGGCGGATTCCTGGGAGCCGGGTTTGCCTTTACCTTCAACAAGGGGGTAAACAGGGGACTCTTCTCCAATGAGGCGGGACAGGGTTCTGCGCCTATCGCGCACAGTGCAGCCAAAGCACAGGAGCCCGTTTCGGAAGGTATGGTGGCCATACTGGAACCTTTTATCGACACCATCATCATCTGTACGCTTACCGGATTGGTGCTGCTTTCGTCAGGGGTCTGGAACGAGAAGATTGAGAACCGCTTTCAGCAGGCCGACCTGCAGATTGTAGAGGGGAGCTACCTGGAAGACAATGAAAATGACCGTGTACTGATGGCCAGGGTTTTCAGTAACGATACCACACTGGCCCTCTTTTCAGGTTCATTGCAGGTGGAAGAGGGAACCGTGGTTACCGAAGGAGTTACCATTATCCATGCCGAATCATTTGCCGAGGATGTGGTAGTGACCCGGGGAAAAGAGAAGTACACCGGTCCCATCCCGGTATTGGACGGAGTGGTGCAGTTCAGTGAACTGGCCAATGAGAAGGAAGCTGTCTATTTTTCGGGTCGCTCCCTGATCCATAGTGCAGCACTGACCACAGAGGCATTTAAACGAAGTTGGATGGGCGACTGGGGACAGTATATCGTCTCCATCGGGCTGTTGCTGTTTGCCTTTTCCACGGCCATTTCGTGGTCCTACTACGGCGGAAGGGCAGTGACCTACCTTTTCGGTACCAGGTATGTGATTGTTTACAGGCTGATCTATGTGGTGGGGTTCTTCCTGGCCTCCTTCACCGATACCACCCTAGTCTGGAACCTCTCCTATATCACCATTGCCATCATGACCATTCCCAACCTGTTTGGACTGCTGGTTCTCCGAAAAGATATCAAGCGTACCATTGGTACTTACTGGAGAGACTTTAAAAAGGAGTGGCCACAGGAGAAGCTCCCGGTTGGAACTGACAGGAGTTAAACAACCTCCAGCAACGCCACATTTTCCACATGATGGGTATGGGGAAACATATCTACCGGCTGGATTCTGGTGACCCTGTAGGAGCTTCCCAACAGCTCCACATCCCTGGCCTGGGTGGCCGGATTACAGGAGACATATACAATACGTTCGGGTGCAAACTTCAGGATCTGTTCCACCACCTTTGCGTGCATGCCGGCCCTGGGAGGATCGGTGATGATCACATCGGGCTTGCCGTTCTCCGCAATAAAGTTGTCGGTAAGAATATCCTTCATATCGCCGGCAAAGAAACGGGTATTTCCGATCCCGTTGATCTCTGAGTTAACCTTTGCATCTTCGATCGATTCAGGTACCGACTCAATTCCCACCACCGATCTGACTTTTCCCGCCATAAAATTGGCTATGGTCCCGGTTCCGGTGTAGAGGTCATAGAGGACCTCATCTCCTTTTAGCCCGGCAAAATCCCTGGCAACCTGGTAGAGTCTGAGTGCCTGGTATGAATTGGTCTGGAAAAATGATTTGGGTCCGATCTTGAATTTGAGATCCTCCAGCTGTTCAAAAATATGATCCCTGCCCGACGAGGTAATAATATCCTGGTCATACAACGTCTCATTCTTTTTCGGATTGATCACATACATCAGGCTGGTGAGATCGGGGAACCTCTCTTTGACAGCATCCAGTAGTTCATAAACTGCCGGTTCGTCAAATTGTACTGAAAGGATCACCATCACCTCTCCCAGGGTGGTCGTCCGGATGATCAGGTTGCGGAGCAATCCCTCGTTGGTGCGGTGGTCGTAAAAAGTAAGCTTCTTCTCCAGGGCAATCTCCCTGAGATAATTGCGCACAAAATTGGTGGGTTCGCACTGCAGGTGACAGGTCTGAATATCAACCACCTTGTCGAACCTGCCCGACACATGCAGTCCCACGGCATTGGTATGCTCGAAAGGAGTTTCTGAGGCCGCTTCATGGTCGAGCAGCCAGCGGTGGTTGGAGAAGGTATATTCCAGTTTGTTCCTGTACCGCGTGATGGGATCGGAAGCCAGTATGGGCATTGTTTCAGGGATCTCCACCCCGGCAATATGACGGAAGGCGTCTACCACCTGCTGCTCTTTGTAGTACAGCTGACGGTTGTATGGAAGGTGTTGCCATTTGCATCCGCCACATACACCGAAGTGGTCGCAAAAGGGATCGGTTCTCTGATCGGAATAGCTATGGTACTTCACCACGCGGGCCTCCATATACCTCCCTTTCTTCCTGAATACCTGAAGATCCACCACATCGCCGGGAACTGCATCCTTTACAAATACCACAATACTGTCGACTCTTGCGATGGATTTTCCTTCTGCACCGATGTTCTCAATGGTAACCTCCTCCAGGAGGGGTAAATTCTTTCTTCTGCCCACAATTTCTAATTTGGGATCAAAAGTATTATTCCTTCATCATTTCTGCAATGATTACTTCCGTTGACTCGCTGAATTGTTCTATTTTTGCCCGCAGAATGATATCTATCGATAATGTAACCATCCGTTTCGGGGCCTATGTGCTTTTCGACCAGGTAAGCTTCCAGGTTAATCCGGGAGACCATATCGGACTGGTGGGGCGTAACGGGGCAGGCAAAACCACCATCCTGAACCTGATTGACGGACAGCAGGATCCGGATGAAGGGAGGGTCGTTAAAAGTGCTGACAAGGAGGTAGGATACCTTCCACAGCAGATGAAACACCGCAAGGGAAAAACGCTCTACAGGGAGGCAATGAATGCTTTTGCATTGGTGATTGCCCTGAAAAAGAGAATCGATTCCATTACTACCGAATTGGGAGAGAGAAGCGATTACGAATCGAAAGCATACCTGACACTGATACAGGAGCTGGCCAATGCCAATGAGCAGTTTGAGATGGAGGGGGGACATACCATCCATGCTGAAGTGGAGCAGACATTGATAGGGCTTGGGTTTAAGAAAACCGATATGGAACGCCCGGTACATGAATTTAGTGGTGGATGGCGCATGCGTGTGGAGCTGGCCAAAATTCTTCTGCGCAGGCCGGACTATATTTTGTTGGATGAGCCCACCAATCACCTGGATATAGAGTCGATTCAGTGGCTGGAAGATTTCCTTGGAAATTTCCCGGGTGGTGTACTGATCATATCGCACGACCGTGCTTTTCTCGATAATGTAACAAACCGGACCATTGAACTTTCGCTGGGAAAGATCTACGATTACAGGGTCTCTTACTCAAAATATGTACAGTTGAAGGAGGAGCGGATCACTGTACAACATGCAGCCTATGAGAATCAGCGGAAGATGATCCAGGATACAGAAGAGTTTATTAACCGCTTCAGGTATAAAGCTACCAAAGCGGTACAGGTGCAGTCGCGCATCAAACAGCTGGAGAAGCTGAATCGTATTGAAGTGGAGAAGGAGGATGACCTTGGTATGAACCTGAAGTTTCCTCCGTCAAAACGGTCCGGGACCATCGTGGTGGAAACAGTGGGACTAAAGAAACAGTTTGGGGAGATCAAAGTGTTGAATGGAGTGGATATGGTGATTGAGCGAGGCGAGAAGGTGGCCTTTGTGGGAAAGAACGGAGAGGGGAAAACAACCCTGTCGAGGATCCTGGTGGGGGAGCTGGATCATACCGGCGGATTGAAGATGGGGTACAATGTGGAACTTGGATATTTCGCTCAGAACCAGGATGAAATCATGGATGACAACCTTACCGTACTGGAGACGGTCGACCATGCAGCTGTAGGTGATATCCGGACGAAGATCCGGGATATCCTTGGAGCCTTTCTATTCAGTGGTGAGGATGTGGATAAGAAGGTGAAGGTGCTTTCGGGTGGTGAGCGTTCCAGGCTGGCCTTGGCCAGGATGTTGCTGCAACCATTTAATCTGTTGATCCTCGATGAGCCAACCAACCATCTGGATATGCATTCAAAGGATATTCTGAAAAAAGCGTTGCTGGCCTTTGATGGTACGCTTATTGTGGTTTCACACGACAGGGAGTTTCTTGACGGACTGGTGGATAAGATTTTTGAGTTCAGGGACCAGAAAGTGAAGGAGCACCTGGGGGGGATATATGATTTCCTGCAGCGAAGGAAACTTACATCGCTCAGGGAGATCGAACGAAAAGAGAAACCGTCGAAAGCCGGAGCTGTTTCAGCCTCCTCCACAGCTGCTTCTACAGAAAATAATGACAGGGTAACGGTTGTGGATGCTCAGGAACCGGTGAAACAGTCCAACAAGGAGCAGTATAAGGAGCAGAAGGTACAGGAGAAGAAGATCAGGAAAATTGCCAACCGGGTGAAGTCGCTGGAGTATGAAATTGAGCAAATTGAGGAGGAGCTTTCAACAATGGATGAGATGTTAATGAATCCCGACAATATAGAGGGGATGCATGTGTATGAAGCGTATGAACAACTCAAAAACAGGCATGATGAAGCGTTGTCAGTATGGGAAAAGCAGACTATGTTGCTTGAGAAAGTGTCGGGAAAAGGAAAATAGTTAATTTTAGGAACATGGGAAAGAACGGTTTATGGTTGATAATTTGCTGTGTCTTGACAGGCCTGGCAACCGGATGTACCTCTTCAAAAAAGGCTGCCACAGTGGAGACGCAGGGGAAGATGGCTTCTCTATACAATCCCAGCAGACTTTCACTGCATCCCGATTTTTCTATTTTTCATAACAGCAATAACTACTCTGTACTATATATCAGGGTATATCCATCTGAACTAAGATTTAACCAGACCAATGAAGAGTTTGAGTACCGGGCATTGTTGAAGTTAAAATATGAACTAATCAGGCTGGAAGAGAATGGACAGGGGGAGAACGTTGTGGTCGACTCGGCATCGGTGGTCTACAAGTTAAGGGAGAGGGATGAGAAGAGTCCGGCATTTTTTGCATCCCTTACCATACCGGTCAGGCAGGGTTTTCGTTATTTGCTCAAGGCGGAGACAATTGACCTGAACAGAGGGAGCATGGGACTTGAGTATCTTTATGTGGATAAAACCGATCCCAATAGTGCCCAAAATTTTAAAGTGATCTCCACCTTTTCTGGTTATCCTAAATTCATGCGTTTTTTTCTTACAGGTGAGAAGTTTAATGTACAGTACAGGGACCGGGGCGTTGATTCTATTTATGTGGACTATTTCAGGCTGGAAAATGAATTGCCCCGCCCCCCCATCACGGCGACATCAGATTATACCATGAATTACAGACCCGATACAAGCTATGTATTTCCCTTAGTAGATACTGTAGGTTATGACCTTCGCATGGAAGGTATGTACCTTATAAAGGTGGATAGTGAACAGAATGAGGGGCTTACCATGTTTAATTACGGAGGTTCTTTTCCTGAGGTAAAGACCCCCAGAGAGTTGATGGAACCACTCTTCTACCTGGCTACACTCTCCGAATACAGGGATCTGAGAACAGAGTCGAACAGGAAGCTTGCTGTAGATAATTTTTGGTTAAAATTGGGAAACAGCATTGAAAAATCGAGGGAGTTGATCAGGATTTACTATAACCGGGTGATCTATTCGAATCTTTACTTCTCATCCAACAAAGAGGGTTGGAAGACCGATCAGGGTATGATCTTTATTCTTTTTGGACCGCCAACCAGGATCCAGATGACAGGCAACGGAGAGAGCTGGTACTATTTTGCAAAGCGTAAAAGCAAAGTGGTTGAGTTCAAGTTTGCACGTGAGCAGGATGCATTTTCCGATCAGAATATGATGTGGCAGAAAACCACCGAGTCACAGAGCTACCGGAACGAGGCCATTCGTTCCTGGAGAAATGGAAAGGTATATTCAATGGGTTCCTGATGGCAAAAAACGACAACTATATTTTTGGCATACATGCAGTTCTTGAGGCTGTTCATGCAGGAAAGGGCTTTGACAAGGTACTTGTAAGAAGGGGGGCAGGATCGGATCTGCTTAAGAAATTACTGGGAGTTCTAAGCAGGATGGAGATCCCTGTACAGCAGGTTCCGGTCGAAAAGTTGAACAGGATCACCGGTAAGAACCACCAGGGCGTGATTGCTTTCCTTTCAGAAATATCCTATGTGGATATTACAACACTGCTTCCCTCAATTTTTGAAAAGGGTGAAGATCCTTTGATACTGCTGCTCGACGGGGTATCGGATGTACGTAATTTTGGTGCCATTGCACGTAGTGCTGAATGTGCAGGTGTTCATGCTATCGTCATCCCTGCATCGGGGAGCGCTGCTATAAACGCAGATGCCATCAAAACCTCGGCCGGGGCACTTCACAGAATCCCTGTATGTCGTCCTCGTGATCTTCTTACAGTGATGAGGTTTTTGAAGGAGAGCGGACTGAGGTTATTTGCTGCTACCGAGAGAGCTGCCGATTCGATGTATGCTACAGATATGACCGGACCTGCAGGGATGATTCTGGGGAGTGAAGAGAGGGGTATCTCTCCCCAACTGTTAAAGATTGCCGATTCGTGGGTTTCCATTCCCATGAAAGGGAATATTCCTTCGCTCAACGTATCGGTTGCTGCAGGAGTGATGCTGTTTGAGATGCTCCGCCAGAGGGGAGCCTGATTGCAACAGGCGCTATGCCAGCGGGAGCTGCCGGTTAAAACTCTCTTCCAGGGAGATAAATGTTTCTGTTCTTGAGATCCCTTTGATGGCCTGTACCTTATCCACCAGCAGAAGTTTCAGATACTCGTTATTCCTGGTATAAATCTTAATAAAAATGGAGTATCCTCCTGTTATATAATGACACTGCGTGATTTCGGGGATCTGCTTCAACTGCTCTACCACTTCAGGATATAAGCTTGCACTGTCCAGAAAAATGCCCACATAGGCACAGGTATTAAAACCAATCTTTTTTGGGTTGATACTAAATTCCGATCCGGTGATCACACCCATTTTGGAAAGGCGCTGGATTCGTTGATGAATAGCAGCTCCGGATACCTTGCACTCCCTGGCAACTTCCAGGTAGGGGATGCGTGCATTTTTTGTAATCAGGGTGAGGATCTTCCGATCCAGTTCGTCAAGATGGTGCGTATCTTCCATGTGGCAGCGAATTTAAATCTGTTATGAATTCCCAAATGTAGTTACAATTTGAAAGAGATTCACAACACAAAGCGTGATTTTAAACATATAATTACCCCAAACCTTTACAATTGAAATTATTCTGTAAGCTTATGGAAATCGCTGCCGGTGGGGTTCTGGAATACGCGAAGGTCAAATTCTGGCATAATGGCCAGGATATGATCGAAGATATCGGCCTGTATCGCTTCGTAATTGGCCCATGCCTGGTCGTTGCTGAAGACATATATCTCCACAGGCAGACCTTTGTCGGTGGGTTGCAGGTGCCTTACCAGGAAAGTCATTTCATTGCTTATCTTCGGGTGGTGATACAGGTACTCTTCCAGGTATTTCCGGAAGGTCCCAAGGTTTGTCATTTTCCGTCCGTTGGTCACAGTACCCTCCTCCATCTGGAGTGATCTGTTAAATTCGGCAATCTCTTTCTCCTTGTCGTTAATGTAATCCTTAAGAAGGTGGAATTTCCTGAGTTTATCAATTTGTGTAGGGTCCAGGAAAGTGACACTGTTCATATCGATGTTGATGGAGCGTTTGATCCTCCGGCCTCCCGATTGTTCCATGCCCCTCCAGTTGTTAAAGGATTCTGATACAAGGGCATAGGTTGGAATGGTGGCAATGGTCTTGTCCCAGTTCTGTACCTTGACGGTGTTGAGACTGATATCGATCACATCACCGTCGGCATTGTATTTGGGCATGGAGATCCAGTCACCCACATTGACCATTTTATTGGCTGAAAGCTGGATACTAGCCACAAATCCCAGGATGGTATCCTTGAAGACCAGCATCAGGACCGCAGCCATGGCTCCCAGTCCAGCCATCAGTGCCTTGGGTGTTTCACCACTGAAGATGGCGATGATCAGGATGATGGCTGCGAAATAAAAGATGATCTTAACCACCTGGACAAAACCTTTGATATTCCTGCCCTTGGATATGGGAAGCATGCTGTAGATCTCGTGCAGGGCATTCAGTATCGAATCGATCACCAGCAGCACTAACACGATCATATAGCTCTGGGTCAGGTTCTCAAGGAATTCGACCACTCCTGAAGCATCAAAAATATACTGAAATGCGCTGTATACTATCAGGGCCGGGGCCAGGTGGGCCAGGCGGTTGAACACTCTCCGCTTTACGAAAACATCGTCCCACTCGTTCTTGGATCGTTTTGCCAGTCTGGCAATGAAAATGATGATGATCCTTTTTACAATAACATCGGCCAGAATGGCCAGCATAGCAGTGATGATAACGATTGAAGCGTTCTCAATAACGACCACTATTCCGTCCGATAGTCCGGTTCCGGTCAGCAGCTCATTGTACCAGTTAATCCATCTTTCAATCATGGAGATCGATTTTTAATGTATCACACAAAAATTAACACACTAAATTATCAATATTAAGTCAGGAATAGCACTTATATTGCGATGATTATCATACCAAAATCAATAGACAATGAAAAACAGATTTTCTCTCTTTGGTTCCATATGTCTGCTAATGATTTTTCAATCTGCACACACACAGACATTTGACCAATTGTTTGACCCAGGTGTGATGCGAGTCGACCTGGTGTTTTCCGGGACGGCAGCGGAGACCTCCTATGCCCTTTCGGGCGTGAAGAAAGAGCAGTTTTACAGCGGACCCAAAACCAACCTGATTGATCCTTTCGATTATGGCGATCACAAATTTGTGGTGAAAGATGAGGCCAGCGGTGAGATGATATTCAGCCACACCTATTGTACTTTGTTCCGCGAATGGCAGACCACAGAAGAGTCGCAGAGAGTAAGGAGAGCTTATCCCCATGTACTCAGGTTTCCCTGGCCCAAAACCAGTGTGGTAGTGGAGATTTATGATCGCAACAGTGCAGGCGCATTTCAGAAGAGTTGGTCGGCTACCCTCGATCCGGCATCGATCTTTTCGGATCCGGGGAATCCCTATCAATTTGAATCGGTCGATCTTGAGATCAACGGAACAGCAGAAGAGAAGGTGGATATTCTTTTCATTGCAGAGGGTTATACCACAGCAGAGATGGATAAATTTATTGATGATGCCAGACGTTCGGCCGGTTATATTTTCTCGGAGGAGCCATTCAAGAGCAACAGAAAGCATTTCAACATCAGAGCGGTAAAATCGGCCAGTCATGATTCAGGTACAGACAATCCGGGAGAGGGAATCTGGAACAACACTGTCGTGAACTCCAGCTTCTATACTTTTGGAGTTGAACGCTACATGACCACCATGGATTACAGATCGGTTTGTGATGTGGTAGCATGTGCTCACTACGATCAGATCTATATCCTGGTAAATACAGATAAATACGGAGGTGGAGGCATCTATAACCACTACAGTATCTCTGCAGCCGACAACCTACAATCGAGGGCGGTGGTGATCCATGAGTTCGGACATGCATTCGGTGGACTGGCAGATGAATATTTCAATTCAACAGTAGCATATAATGATTACTTCCCCCTTGAGGTGGAGCCGTGGAACCCTAACCTCACCACACTGGTTGATTTTGATTCAAAATGGAAGCATATGATTGCAGATGGAACGCCCGTCCCAACTCCCCCGGAAGAAGCGTACGGGGAGATTGTTGGAGTATACGAGGGAGGTGGATATGTGGCCAAAGGCGTGTTTCGGCCCATGATTGATTGCCGGATGCATACCAATGATGCGGCCTTTTGCCCGGTATGCTCAGCAGCGCTTGAAAAGATGATTTTGCGTATCACGGGACTTTAGAACCTTATAATTTTTATATTTGTCGTTCATCAAATTGCAACCCTCTTCCAGTGAAAAGGCTGTCGGATGAAGAAATAGTAACCGGACTCAGAAAACGGGATAACCATGTTCTGCAGTATATATATAAGAACTGCTTTACCCCGGTCAAGCAGCTGATCCTTCATAATGCTGGGTCTGAAACAGATGCGGAAGACATCTTTCAGGAGGCTTTGATTGTGATATTCAAGAAGTTAAGGAAGGAAGAGGATTTCGAACTCAACGCAGCATTTTCCACATATATCTATTCTGTTGCACGATTGCTCTGGCTGAAACATCTTCAGAAGATCAAGAAGATAGATATCGATCCACTCAACCGGGATATGGAGGAGCGGATCGAATTTGAAGAACCATCTCCGGTAGAGGACAAGGATTTACGGATGGCCATTTACCAGCGTACCCTGGTTAAAATCCCGGAAGATTGTCAGAAGATATTACTACTTACCGCTCAGGATCTTAGCTCTTTGGAAATTGCTCAGCAGCTGGGTTTTCGCAGCGAGGGATATGTGCGAAAGCGCCGCCATTTCTGCAAAGAGTACCTGATCAATAAGATCAAAGAGGATTCCGACTATCAGGCCATGTTTACTGATTAA
>DAOWNM010000046.1 GCA_030642565.1 Bacteroidota bacterium
AAGATCACCGGGAATGCCCTGGCACGAACCGATCGCATCCTGAGACGTGAACTTGGTGAAGAGTATCGCCACTACAGAAAAATACAGGATATCCGGAACATGCATGGTATACAGGCTATCATGCCTTATGAAATTGAGCTGTATTAACCATTTGCAAGGCACAACCATACCTGAGATAGCGGATTATCACTCATGAATAAAACCGGTCGCAATAACTGGAAGGTCGTTCTGATCCCTTTTTCCTGGCTTTACGGCATAGTGATCTGGATCAGAAACAGCCTTTATGACAATGGTTTCATTAAATCCTCCGGTTTTAACATCCCTCTGATTTCGGTGGGAAACATCACCGTGGGAGGAACCGGGAAAACACCACATGTGGAGTACCTGGCCGGACTGCTCGATAGTGAGTTCAGCGTAGCCACACTGAGCCGGGGCTATAAAAGAAAAACCAGGGATTTCAAAATCGCTTCCATAGAATCAACAGCAAACGAAATCGGAGATGAGCCCCTCCAGATCAAGAAACGGTTTCCTGGTATAACAGTTGCGGTGGACCGAAAGCGGTCAAACGGAATAGAACTGCTGATGAAACAGGCTCCCCCTGTGGAGGTGATCCTGATGGACGATGCTTACCAGCATCGCTCAGTCAAACCCGGGTTGTCTATCCTTCTCATCGATTATACCCGCCCCATAGACAGTGACCGGCTGCTTCCGTCCGGTATGCTGAGAGAACCGGCCAGCAACCTCAACCGTGCCAACATCATCCTGGTAACCCGGTCGCCTGAAAGAATCAAACCAATGGAACTTCGGGAGTATGTGAACAGGATGGACCTCTCCATCGGCCAGCACCTCTATTTCACCACCATGCGTTATGGCGATCTTTCACCAGTTTTTCCGGATACAATCAGAAGAGATGCTGCATGGTTCAAAAAACAGGTGGGTGGCGTCCTGATCGTTACCGGAATTGCCAACCCGCGTCCGCTCCGGCAATATGCACGGAGCATCAATACCAATATGGTTGAACTCTCTTTTCCTGACCACCACCACTATTCCCGGAGAGACATTGAGAAGATCTCCAGCACATACCATGAGCTAAAAAAGAGTCATCAGGAGATCCTGGTCCTGACCACCGAAAAGGATGCCATGAGGCTTCGGGATCATGATCCTGAACCGGAAGTCCGGGATGCCCTGCATGCAGTACGCATCTATGTACATTTCCTGAATGATGATAAAGATGCATTTGACCAACAAATAGTAAACTATGTTAACAGCAATAAAAGAAGCAGTATCCTATATCAGAGAGAAAATTCATGAGATCCCCGACACAGCCATTATACTGGGGACCGGACTGGGAAAAATAGTAGATCACCTGGAGGTTGAGCATGTGGTGGATTACCAGTCCATTCCACACTTCCCGGTCTCCACAGTCGAAGGGCATGAGGGGAAACTGATCTCCGGAAAACTGGGCGAGAAGCGCGTCCTGGTCATGCAGGGGAGGTTTCATTATTACGAGGGGTATGAGATGCAGGAGGTGATATTTCCCATCCGGGTGATGAAGCTACTGGGGATCAAAACCCTGGTTGTCTCCAATGCGGCCGGAGGTATGAACCCGGAATTTGAGATCGGTGACATCATGGTGATCAACGACCATATCTGCCTGATGCCCAATCCGCTTGTAGGTAAACATGAGCCCGCATTTGGTGTCAGGTTCCCTGATATGAGTCAAACCTACGATCCTGAGCTGCTTCAAAAGGCAAGAGTGCTCTCCAAAGAGCTTCAGATACCAATCCGGGAGGGATGTTATGTGGGCGTTACAGGACCCACTCTGGAAACCCCGAAAGAGTACCAGTATTTGCGGATTATCGGGGGCGATGCAGTAGGTATGTCGACTGTTCCCGAGGCAATAGCTGCCCACCAGATGGGTATCAGCATCTTTGCTGTTTCGGTGATAACCGATCTGGGGGTTCCGGGGAAGATCCAGAAACTAACCCATCAGGATGTGATCAAAGCCGCTGAAAAAACTGCTCCCAAACTTACAGAACTGATCATCAACCTGATCACTGACTGATGAAACGATCCGGGGAAGAATCCAGGGATGGATTTACCAAAGGGGGGGTGCTGACCATGTCAGCGGCCCACTTTGTGCATGATTGCTACACCGCTTTCCTGGCACCTGCCCTGCCCCTGATCATTGATAAACTGGGAATCAGTTACGGGATGACCGGACTGCTGGCGGTGATCCAGCGAATCCCCTCCCTCTTCAATCCATTGATCGGTATCATGGCCGAGCGTCCGGTGATGCGGCATATGGTGATCTTCTCACCCGCCCTTACAGCTGTTTTTATGAGCCTGATCGGTGTGGCACCCGGCTATACCTTCCTGGCCATACTCCTCTTCTTTTCGGGAATCAGCTCCACGCTCTGGCACATTCCCACTCCTGTAATGGTGAAGCAGCTTTCAGGCAGCCGGACCGGCAAGGGAATGAGCTATTACATGGTGGGAGGGGAACTGGCACGCACAGTCGGACCCATGATTATCCTTGGTGTGGTCAGCTGGTGGGGACTGGAAGGGACCTGGAGAATGATGCCGCTCGGTTTTGTGGCTTCAGTGATTCTCTGGTTCAATTTCAGAAATGCCCGGTTTACCCCTGCCACCTCTTCGAAACAACACCAGGAGGGAAGTTACTGGAAAATCTTCGTGAAGTTTTCAGCAGCCTTTGTACTCACAGGAGGATTCACCCTCTTCCAGGCAGGCATGAAAGCATCGGTTACCTACTTTCTGCCCACCTTCCTCACCTCCACGGGAAATTCGCTTCACTATTCGGAACTGGCCCTGACCGTTATCCAGCTTGCAGGTGCCATGGGCGCCCTGTTTGCCGGAACCATCAGTGACAAAATTGGAAGGTACAGGACCCTCTTGATCATCAGCATGGTTACCCCGTTGCTTACCCTCCTTTTCCTGAACCTGGAAGGGTTCTGGATCTTCCCCGTTCTGCTGCCTCTGGGGTTCTTCCTCTTTGCCCCCACCTCGGTGATGCTGGCTACTGTCCTGGAACTGGATACGGAGAAAAAGGCTTTTGTAAACTCCATCTATATGACCCTCAACTTC
The DNA here is from genome assembly GCA_030642565.1 of Bacteroidota bacterium. Lineage (GTDB taxonomy): Bacteria > Bacteroidota > Bacteroidia > Bacteroidales. Next base: position 3,106 of record DAOWNM010000046.1, read on the forward strand.
TTTGTCAGTGTGATGATCTATCCCCTGGTGGGTGCCGCCATTGACAGGGTCGGATTTATACCCACATTCCGGTTTATTGCTTTTATGGGATTTGGTGCCGTTATTATTGTACTACTCACCCGAAAAGGGCTGCAACGGATTACCGGTACACCAGCCCAACCGCTCTCCTCCTGACCCATCGCTCCCCCGTGGCGGGATGATATCCCCGGGCATGAACCACATAGAACCCCATGGGTTGCATCGTTCCATTCTTCCCCTCACCATCCCAGGTATAACAGATCGATGGTGCGGCAAGGTGGTTATTGGCCAGAACCCTGATCTGATTTCCATGCAGATCGGTGATCCACAATCCCACCACCCAGTCGTACCCCCCGGTTGTAAGAGTAATATTTAGCAGGTCATTCTGCCCGTCATTATCAGGAGTGAACACCTCCGGCTCCACATGGAGCAGCTTATCCGAATCGTTCGCATCAGCTGATTGTGAATTTTCCCTGCCGGGTGTTGCATACCCTTCAATAGAGGCCGCAGAGTGCCAGTTGTCCGGATCACTCCCCGACCGTTCCGAGGAGAGCCGCTCCAGGCTGATCCCCCTGGGATCGTCCAGCAGCTCCATATGCATATCGTCACTGTAAACAGCCATATCCACCACACTGCCGGCCCGGTCGGTCAGATAGATGACCCCGCTGCTCTTTTTCATTCCGGGCAGTCCCTCCACCTCCACCCACCGTCCCGACACCTCCAACTGGTAGGCATCCGCCAGGCGTGGTACACAATCTGTGAGCACAAGGTACTGTCCGGGTAGAAAAAGCCTGGAGTGGGGAGTTAATGCAATGGGATTGTCGGGGCTCTCCCCCTCCTCCACCAGGTGTATGGCCAGATCCTGCAGGTCATAGAACTTTTCGCCCGGCAGGTAGAGCTCCACAAATGCCGGGTAACCCTCTTCCGGATCGTACATGATTTCGTTAATCACCACCGAACCAAACATGGGTTGTGAAACAGTTCCGGCTCTGAACTCATCTTCATATGACAGATTACCCATACAGTCGGTAAGCCCCGATAGAGAGAGGCGGTAACTATGCCACTCCTGAAAATCCTCCGAAAAATACAACTGCAAGATCTCCGACAGTGGATCAAGAAGCTTTACCGAATCCGGCTCTGTTCCCCCGGGATCCAGTGTGAACACAGCCTTTACCCCTTCAGCAAAACGTATCGGTTCAGAGTAGTGAAGCAGGCACTCTCCCGGGTCACCCATGCCCGTATATAGCAACACTGGCGGCTCTCTATCCACCACTATTGCCTGGTTGCTATTGATCCTACCCGGGGTTCCTCCTCCGGGATCAGTAGAAAACTCCCAGTTCGCTGAAACTCCGCACAGGTGGTCAGCATCGGGCGATTCAAGTGACCACCCTCCCTCCTTCTTCCAGTCGGGTCCATCCCATGGAATCCTGTATGACGTAGCATGCACCAATCTATCTTCTCTGCTGTAGAGAGACAAAACAGCCCCTGCATTGGGTAAGGTGATCCCGATTAATAATCCAAAGTCGCCTGGATAGAACTCCATTGCAGAATCTCTCCCCACATCCAATTTCTTCCCCACATCCAAATCCTTCCTCACATCCAAATCTACCATAGAAGTGGTAAGAATATAGCTCCGGTCATTCACCTTCAAGTGCCACCCCTCCAGGTTCAGCAGATAGTCCGACCGGTTATAAAGCTCCAGGTACTCCTCATTGTAATGAACTGCAGGATCGGGATCGGCCATTACTTCATGAAAAACCAGATCGCCCCATTGGGCTTCATTACGCATTACCGACACCACTGTATCCTGCATCAGGTTCCCATCCGGATCTATCACTCCCTTCACCCTAAGCTGGTAAGCCACACGGTTTGAGATCACATCCGAAAAAGTGATCACAACTCCCTCCACAATCTCCTGCAGACTGACCGGAGCCACTCCACCAGGTAGTTCTTCTGAAATAAGTATAAATGAGCATGGCTTCAATGTCACCACCTTTTCAGAAAAAACAACCTGTAGGGTTCGTTCATTTACAACTTCCACTCTGGTCACAAAAGGGGCTACGGTATCTTTTTTAAAATGCCCGCTTAGGAGAACCCTATCCATCCATAAACCCTGGTCCCTCGATGAACTATACCTGTACCGGAGAATCAGCTGCCTGCCCCAGGGTATCCCCTCCGGCCTGCACGAGCCCAACAACACAGGGTCCTGTTCTGCAGGATCAGGGGACCAGTAAAGGTCCAGGCACCCATCTCCATCGCCATCCAGTCTGAAAAATGGAGCCTGGTCCGTTCCCACCTGCTCCTGGTAATTCAGAGAGGTGGAACACAACTCTTTAATCGAACCATCATCAACACCCCAGATTTTTACCATATCGTCCGATTCTCTGTAGTTAACCCCCAGAACAATCCCGCTTAAGATTTGAGGTTCCCCCCCGTCATGAAACTCAGCAACCACAGCAAGCTGCCAGTTGTTTTGAGAACTGGGTGCATAACTGTGCCTGATCCGGAACGATATAGAGAAAGAATCCGAAGGATTGAGTGGATCATGCCTGAAAATAAGGTAGTCACATCCCTCCTGTGAATTATCAAAACAGTGGTGAAGAGAATAGTACCCCTCAACCGGTTCCAGGGAATCACAGCACCACCGCTCCTCCGGCACCTGTTTCCAGTCGCTCCATAAGCAGCATTCTGCTGCTCCTGAACTATCAATTTCGAAGTCAAACCTGTACTGTCCTTCCAATTTGAAAGAAAGCATTAAAAAAATAAGCGTAATGTATTTTATAAGAGCGAAAAAATGGTGATTTTTGCAGACTGTTAACCTAATATTCCCAATCATGAAAGTAGCTGTAGTTGGTGTAAGCGGAGCTGTTGGACAGGAGTTCCTGCGCGTACTCCAGGAAAGAGCGTTCCCCCTTGACGAACTGGTACTGTTTGGCTCCCCCCGCAGTGCCGGAAACCAGTATATATTTAATGATAAAACCCTTACCGTTAAAGAGCTGAAAGAGAATGACGATTTCAAAGACATAGACATTGCTTTAACTTCAGCTGGCGGAGGCACCTCCAAAAAGTTTGCATCCACCATTATCAAACACGGGACCATTATGATCGACAACTCATCTGCCTTCAGGATGGATGAGGATGTACCGCTGGTGGTTCCCGAGGTCAATGCGGCGGATCTGCACAACCTCCCCAGGAACATTGTGGCCAATCCCAACTGCACTACCATCCAGATGGTGGTTTGCCTGAAACCCATCAACGACCTCTCTCCCATCAAGCGGGTGCATGCTGCCACCTACCAGGCTGCCAGTGGTGCGGGTGCTGCAGCCATGGCCGAATTAGAAGAGCAGATCCGCCAGATAGCTTCAGGCGATCCGGTCACCGTCGAGAAGTTCCAGCATCAGCTGGCTCTTAACCTGATCCCACATATTGATGTGTTCAAAGAGAACGGATACACCGGTGAGGAGATGAAAATGTATAACGAGTCACGCAAAATCATGCATTCCGATATCGAGGTTAGCTCCACATGTGTACGGGTTCCTGTATTGCGTAACCACTCCGAAGCCATCTGGGTGGAGACCGAAAAGGCCCTTGATCTCGACCTGGTGAGGGATGCCCTTTCAAATGCCGACGGGGTGACCCTGCAGGATGATCCCGCAAACAATGTCTACCCCATGCCCCTGGGATCGGCCAGTAAGGATGATATTTTTGTGGGAAGAGTGCGCAAGGATCTCGCTAATGAAAAGGGAATCACATTCTGGTGCGTGGGCGATCAAATCAAAAAAGGTGCTGCATTGAACGCCGTTCAGATAGCCGAATATTTAATTGAAAAAGGACTGGTTTAAGCAGTCGGATCAATAAACGTCCTGACTTAATAGAGCAGGTCGTTGTAAGGGTAGCGCTTCACATGTATCTCTTTTACCTTCTGGTAAAGCTGGTCCTTCAGCTCATCGATATTGGATTTCTTAAGTGCAGAGATAAAGAGCGATCCGGGGTGTGACCTGGTCCAGTCCATTATATGATCATCCAGGCTCAGATTCTCTTTGGTGGAAGGAGTGAGATCGTCCTCATCCTTCTTTATATAGGAATACGCATCGGTCTTGTTGAAGACCAGCATAGTTGGAATATCACCTCCACCCAGCTCCCGAAGGGTGGTCTCCACTACCTCTATCTGCTCCTTATAATTGGGATGGGAGATATCCACCACATGGATCAGAATATCAGCCTCTCGAACCTCGTCCAGGGTCGATTTAAAGGACTCCACAAGATGGGTGGGCAGTTTCCTTATAAAACCAACTGTATCGGAGAGAAGAAAGGGAAGATTTTCTACCACCACCTTACGCACCGTGGTATCGAGCGTGGCAAAGAGCTTATCCTCGGCAAACACCTTGGATTTACTCAGGAGGTTCATCAGGGTGGATTTGCCAGCATTGGTATATCCCACCAGGGCCACCCGCACCATTTTTCCCCGGTTCTTTCGCTGCACCTTCATCTGCTTATCGATCCTGGTCAGCTGCACCTTCAATTTGGCAATCCTATCACGAATGATCCGCCGGTCAGTCTCAATCTCTGTTTCACCAGGCCCCCTCAAACCTATTCCTCCGCGCTGGCGCTCAAGGTGGGTCCACATGCGGGTCAGCCTGGGTAACAGGTACTGGTACTGAGCCAGCTCAACCTGTGTTTTGGCATGGGCGGTCTGCGCTCTTCCTGCAAAAATATCGAGAATCAGGTTGGTACGATCAAGGATCCTGCAATTCAGTTCGCGCTCAATATTACGAAGCTGCGAAGGGGTAAGCTCATCATCAAAGATCACCATATCGATCTCCTCCTCCTTCACATACTCCCTTACATCCTGCAGCTTACCAGTACCAATAAAAGTTTTGGGATTTGGAACATCAAGGCGCTGTGTAAATACAGCACGCTGCTCCGCTCCGGCTGTATCAGCCAGAAAAGCAAGTTCTTCAAGATACTCCGATGCCATCTCCTCGGTTTGGTTCTGAGTAATCACTCCTACCAGAACAGCTGTCTCACGTTGTGGCCTATGATCCCAATAGTCTCCCATAATGATAATTAAGGGCACAAAAATAGCAAATACATACTACGGATTTTGTGTTCGGGGCTTAAATTCGTTAAAAAAACGAATTATAGGCCTCCTCACTACAAATTCCTCCGTCAGAAAGCCTGTTGAATAAGATAGCTTCTCGCCACAAAATCCACCGTTGGAAAGCCTCTTGAGAAAACAGAAATCCTCGAATTTAAGTAGGCTTACTTGTGGAGGGATATTAACCGAGGATGCCTCTAGCTTGCGAAGCAAGGTTAAGCGACGAGGTTAATATCCCGGAGCTTGCATGGCTAAGCGACGAGGTTAATATCCCGGAGCTCTACTTTATGAACTGCCGGTTGGTATATATGGCGTTCCGAATGGCCGGTTTAATGGTTTCGGTACACATCAACACCATATCCACATCGGTAGGAAACGGAATCTTCTCTTGTTGAGTCATCTTGAATGCTTCTTCAGTAAGGGCTCCTTCATCACCAATGGACCTGGCCGAAAAGTGTTCAAACTGGTTGGAAGCTCCAAAAGGCTCCTTCTGAATCAGCCGTTCCGGATTCATCGAAAGAATTTCCACCTCTCCTCTGATCTCCACACTTTTAAACTGGCGGGTTTCAATGAGCGTACATGTAATCTCCTTAAACTTCTGAATTTTGATGTCGTTCCCGGCAGTGTCTTCCATCACGTTTCCGTTTGCATCCAACACATAATCAAAGCCATCGGAAATATTCTTTTTAAATAACTCATCGGTGTTCTTTACCCCATCGGGCGAAACCATAATAGAGATCAATTTGACAAAAACCGCGTAATCATAAACAGCATTTTCATCCACATGTTTAAAGTGGTACTCCACCCATTCATTACCAAGTCCCCTGGTATCAAAAGAGATCAGGTCCTCTTCCACCATAGGAGGCAGCTGCAGGGGGGCCTGGTTGTTAATCTCAACGATCACCCTGCTGATACCTTTCATACGCGCATCATAGATCAGTGCATCAATATTTTCAAACTGACCGCCACTATACTCAGATGCTTTTACCAGCTGGTAATAAGCATCCCGGTAATCCCCCTTTTGAAGGGCATTCTCCAGCAACCCTTTCCCATTATTATAGAAAAAATCGGCAGCTTTACGTTTGGATGCGATAATCTCTGCATCATAATCCACATATCCATAACTGTATGTATTACCATCAACAGTCATCGGTGTGACTGTGCGGACCTTCCGCTGTCGCTCCTTCAACATATAGTAGCGGTTGAAAATCTCATCATAGTTGTCCGGATTGTCCTCCGCCTTCAAGAACTTGATCCGCTCCAGGTCCCGCTCATTGGCCAGGCGGTAGGCCCGGTCCATCTCAGCTGCATCTTCAGCCTTGGGTTTTCTGATCAGTTTTTTAACACTCTTGTTGACCACTGCATCATAGTTTCCCTGTTGCAATTTCTTAGTGGTTGATCCACAAGCGGACATCAACAACACTACAAAAAGAAATGTAAAAGTCTTTTTCATGATTCTATGTTTTTACAACAGACTAAATTAAACCCTATAGCAATAAAAAAGCCGACATGAAGCCGGCTTTTATCAACATATGTTATAATTCTCTTTTACTGAAGTACAAAGTTAATAGGAAATGTAAAGAGCACCTTTACCGCTTTTCCACGCTGTTTTCCCGGGGTCCATTTGGGTGAAGATATCACCACCCTGACGGCCTCCTTATCAAGCGCAGAGTCCACACTACGAACAATCTTAGCATCCACTACCTTGCCAAACTTGTTCACTGCAAACTGAACAATCACACGTCCGCTTACACCGTTTTCAGCTGCAATTTCAGGATACTGAAGGTTCTGTGCAATATACTTCCTGAACTCAGTTGCAGGATCGCCCCCGTTAAACGTTGGCATATCCTCCACAATGTAGAATACTTCCTCCTCTTCAATCTCCTCATCGTCATCACCCATCATACTGGTGAAGTCGTATTCAGTGTTTTCTGTAGCTTCCATATCGAAATCGAAATCATCGTCAATTTCAACATCATCATCTACAATATCAAGCACCTCAGCAACTTTGGGTTGCTCGGGCTTTGGTTCCGGTTTCGGCTCTTCTCGTCGTGTGATCTGCATCATATCGTCCTCAAACTCGATTTCAGAAACCACATTTTCATCAATGCCTTTGTCTTCACCTTTTGTCCATTCAAAGGCTACCAGTACAATGGCAAGGGTTACAACGAGTCCTATCGTTGAGAACATCCCTTTTCTTTTCTCCAGATCAGCCGCTTTCGATTTCTTAAGTTCCATGTTGCTTGTGAATTTGGGCAATAAAAATAGTGATTTACTTGTGATAATTCAAATAGAATTTGCTCAAACATACAATATTAGTAGAGATACTGCAAAAATTCTGCCAATCTGCAGTTTTGCAGTTGCGATTTTTTTAATATTTTTGCCACGCATTGGGGCATTAGCTCAGTTGGCTAGAGCGTTTGACTGGCAGTCAAGAGGTCATCGGTTCGATTCCGATATGCTCCACACAGAGGATCAAAGGGTTACAATCATTCAGATTTGTAGCCCTTTTTATTTTGCCAGAAATTTGCCAGAAAGATGGTCATTGGCTGACTAGTTGACCTTTCGATTCGTTCTTCTCTTGACGAGCATATTGTTTATCTCAAAGGCCTCATCAACATCAAGGCTATCAAGGTAGTGTGATGTAATTCGAGGGTCAGAGTGCCCGAGAGTATCCGAAGTATGTTCACGGGGTACACCATTCCTTTTAAGGGTCATTGCATAACAATACCTAGCTTTACTCATGGTCAATGGGATGGGTAAATCCAACATCACACCGATTTTTTTTAGTTCGGTGTTAATCTCCTGTCTGAATCTATTCTTTCTATTAAGAAGTGAGGTCTCTGAATAGCCTTCTTTAAGCTTACCTAATACAAATGGACTTGAAGGATCACCAATCTTGTTTAAATAGTACTTTAGCCATGGACCCCGCCCCCATAGACCACTCAATATATACCAAGGTTGGTTTTGAAGCCTATTGCAGCAACATACGTATCCGGGAAATTATAATCAGACAAATTTATTGGGAACCGGTAGATATGAAATACGACCCTGAGTTTTAACAGTCAATAAAATATCACAATTAATTGCTATTTTCATTATCGTATTTTAGCTATCGGTAAACTAACGATGTTCAAATCAACTCTTAGAATAAATATCCTTTTAATAGAAGCTGAAAGCGAACTTAATAGGGGAAATACTTTGGTTGCAGCTTCCCCCTTTGAAAAGCGAAACTAGATTTGTAATGTTGGACATTAGTAAGCCTTCGGCCAGGTACTCCACGGAAATCCCTACTTCTTTTTGAAGCCACGACTTTATCTTTGAGTATGGAAATCGATTCAATTAGATATAGTAAAATCCTTATGTAAAATTACATAATTATAGCGTGTATTTTAAATGTTATGAGTTTTTGATCGCAAATTCAAACAATAAGTGCGATTTCTGAGAAGTGGCGTGAAAGTAAGAATTAATCAATCATAGGTTAAACTTTTTTCACTAAAAAAACAAGAAAACAGACTTAATGAAAAATTTTATAAGGTTTTATCAAATAAACTATTTCTTCCTCACGCTTTTCAGTATATTTGAAATAGCGAAATTGAATTAAAATTCAAATTTCCCCATAAGCTGAATACGTTCCGCTTTACCTAGAGCATCATTCTTGACTCTTTGTGCGCCCCACATGTACTCAATACCAGTTGAGAATTGTTTTACTGGCTGCCAAATAAGGTTAATATGACCT
>DAOWNM010000020.1 GCA_030642565.1 Bacteroidota bacterium
TCCATGGGAGAAAATAGGGAACGCATAACTGAGGGTCAGGCTGTTCCTGTTATATGGGATACGGAAGATACTCTGCTCCAGCGGTAAATTTTTTACAACACCTGATCGCCCTTTGATCTCAATGTTCTTCACCATTAATCGCTTATCCTCAATCCCAAAAGAGAGATCGGGCTGATCGGCCCGAAGCAGTGCATAACCGTTATCCAGGCAGAGCAATCCTTCTTTTGAACTGAGTGGAAAGATATACTCATAACCGGCGATTAAATGATCTTTGAACAATCCAATGGGATATTCCTTGATCTTTGAAATACCAGTATCTGAAATCCTGAAGAGTCCGATACCCTGTTTCCCGATAAACCAGTAGTGGTGATCATCACCAGGAATCACACGATGAGCTTCAGCGAATATCCCCAATTCATTGTTCAGATAGCTGTAGGGAATGATGCTGTCATTCAGATCATTGTATGTATAGATTTGCCGACCCGTTGTAAAGATGATTCTATTCTCAATTTTAAACACCTGTATATCATAATCTTTACCGAATACTGCATCCCCGTAATACCTGGTATCAGTAATGACTTCATGTAAATCATTCAGCTTCAGGCGGTAAATTCCCTGATGCATATGGCTGGCCCAGATATTGTCGAAATAGTCCAGCTCGATATATCTGATCAGATCCAGGAAATCAGGCAGCTGGTATTTATATTGCCAGTTCTGGTTCTGCTTTTCATAGAATACAATATTGCTATACGTGGACTGAACCAATCTCTCACTTTTCAGGGGATCTTTGGTCAAACTAAAACCACCCGATATGGGACTGATTCTTTTGGCAATATGGTTTTCTATCCTGAATGTACCCAGATTGTGACCAACAATCAACTGGTCATCGAAAACGTCACAACTCCAGACCTGTCCCTGGGTGCCGGCAATGAACCTGAAATTGTCATCATTATCTTTCCAATGGCGGTAAAACAGGCCCTGGTTTGTACCCAGGTACAGTTCTCCCTTATACAATACAGCTGAATAAACGGCACCGATATCGCCATATTCATATATAGTATATGACGGATCTACGTGGAAAGAGATGAAGTCCACCCCCCTGTCCAGTGAAAGCCATATATTATTTTCACCATCGCAATGGATTCCAAGTACAGTGTTATTTTGCAGTCCATTGACCTTACTGATATGTTGTAAGAAATTCCCCTGCTGGTCAAAAATAATCATCCCGTCCAGCAGCGTCCCGATCACAATATTTCCATTACCGGAAATCGCACCCCTGTTAATCTTATTCTCAGAAAAGTATGAATTCCACTCTTCTATGAAGGGGGTTAGCATATCATCCTTGTAACGGAACAGGCCATTGGATGCAGTACCGATTAACAGGCTTGAATCCTCAAGGGTAGTACAGAAATGTACCAGGTCATTTTTCAATTCCGGTTGCACCAGAAAAGGCAGCAGCAAAGTGTCTTCGACAAAAAACAATCCCTGACCGGATATATTCAGGCATATTCTGCCACCAATATCGCTGATCGAATTAATGGGTGCATTTGCACGAATCACCCTGAATTCATCCCCATCATAGATGAAAACTGATGAAAATGAGTGAAAATAGACCTTGCTGTCCACAATCACAGTAGTCCAGAACTCCTCATTCTGACTAAAAAGGGCCTCCGCTTTCTGATTCAGTGAATGGTAGACCAGCTTACCTTGTTCTTCTCTTTGCCAGTAACCGATTTCTCTGTACCCGCTGGTATATATCCTATCCTGATGGTCAACTGCTACTGAGCGTATTACAGTTCCATTGGGAGAGGGATAGAAACTCCATTCAACGCCATCAAACTCAAGGAGACCCGAGTTGTTGGCCACATAAATAAACCCCCTGTTATCCTGTGTAACCGACCAGTTTTGATTTTCAGCATTGTATTCCTGCTTTTCGAAATTCTGGATGAAAAATGGTAATTGCTGCTGGCTCACAGCACTATTGGAGGTGAAAAACAGGCAAAAAATGCAAATAAGACTACAATAATGTAAAAATAATGAGTCCGATTTTTCCATCAAATTTCACATTTTTCCTAAATATATAAATATTATAAGATTGATTATCAATCCTATATACAAATATTATTTAGTATGATGAGTTATTAGTGAATTCCTATTTACTATACATTTCGTCTGGAGCGTCAGTGGTGTACCAATCTGCTTGTTCCCGCATTCGTTTTTACGGAACTTGTTTATGCTATCTAAACTCCTATAACATCAAATGCATATGAAAAAACTGATCTTGCTTCTAATCTTCTCCCTACCTGTTATGATCGTACTCGGACAACAAGACCATGAAGTGACAGGACGTGTAACAGACCAGGAGGGAGCCGGGATCCCGGGGGTTTCCATTCTTATACAAGGGACACAGCAGGGAGGAATTACTGACCTGGAGGGGAATTACCGGATCAGTGTTCCATCGGACGGTATACTGGTATACAGTTTTATTGGCTATGCGACTCAGGAAATGGAGGTTGAGGGCCGGACCACACTGGATGTCCAGCTTATCGAAACCGCTTTCGATATGGATGAAGTGGTCGTCATTGGGTATGGCACTGCAGCCGTAAAGGATGTAACTGGAACCATTGCAGTTGTCAGGGCCGATGAGATCACCAGCCAGCCTGTAACGAATGTGGGACAGGCATTGCAGGGCAAGGTGGCAGGAATACAGGTTTCCAGCAATGGGGCGCCTGGGAGTGCACCGACCATCCGGATCAGGGGCTTGGGTACAGTACGATCCAATGCCAATCCACTCTATGTAGTGGACGATGTATTTGTGGATGATATCAGTTTTCTCTCTCCCCAGCAGATCGAATCCATTACTATACTGAAAGATGCATCATCAGCAGCCATCTACGGGGTGCGTGCAGCCAACGGGGTGATCATTATCACCACGAAAAGCGGCAAATACCAGCGTCCCAAATTAACTTACTCGGGTTATGTAGGGATTCAACAGGTGTCCAACCTGATGGATATGGCCGATAAGGATCAGTATATCTCACTGGTCAATGAGAAAATTGCAGTGGGCGAGGACAGGGGAACCTCTTCTACGCCATTTGATCCTGCCGCTTACCCCGATAATACCGATTGGTTCAATGAAATTCTTCATACTGCCCGGATCCAGAATCACAATATTGGCATTACAGGAGGTGGTGAATTCGCCAGTTACTATTACGGAATTGGTATAACCAGCCAGGAAGGACTGGTGAAAGAGAATAATTATAACCGTGTCAACCTGAGAGGGACATCAGATATCACGGTTAACAAATTCCTGAAAGCCGGTTATGGAATTACTGTGAGTGGATGGGAGTCCGACAATGTGGCCAATGTGCTGGGACAGGCTTTCGTTGCCCCGCCGGCATTCAAGCCCAAAATTGAAGAAGACACATATACCGATCCGGTCATTCTGGGATTTGGAAATTTTGCAAATCCTGCCGCTACCATTGAGTATCACAACAATAAAACCCAGGGATTGAAAACGCTGGCTAATATCTATGCGGAAATCGAACCCATAAAGGACCTTTCGGTCAAAAGTTCCTTCACCCTTGATGGAGAGTACACTCAAAACAGGGGGTATACTCCCGTTTACTGGGTGTCGGTAACCCAGAATGACACCATATCTCACCTTTCAAAATCAAATTCCCAACAGTTTAATTACACTTTCGATAATACGGTAAGCTACAATAAGACTTTTGACAATCACCGGGTTAACCTGATGGCGGGCCTCTCATTTGTCCAGTTTAAAAGGAATGGACTAAGTGCTTCCACCAGCCATGTCCCTTACTATACCGAGTCTACACTCTATCTGAGCAACGGTTCCATCGATGGTCTGAGTGCAAACGACTGGGGATCACTTATACGAAGTGCCTCTTATTTTGGCCGGCTGTTCTATTCCTATCAAGACCGCTACCTGCTCACCGCAACCTTTCGCAGGGATGGCTCCTCCACGTTTCCAGAAGAAGAGCGCTGGGGCAACTTCCCTTCAGTAGGGATCGGGTGGGTGGCCTCAGAAGAGGGCTTCCTGGAGAATGTGGGGATAATCAACTTCTTGAAAGTAAAAGCCAGTTGGGGATTGCTTGGAAACAACCAGGTTCCTCAGAACGCTTTTACCGTTACTGTGAATAACTGGGATGGTTATTCTGTTGTATACGGACCCTATGGCAGTTCAACTATTCATCAGGGTGCTTCCATCACTTCACTGGTTGAACCGCTGTTACGATGGGAAATCGTGGAAGAATATGATGCCGGTATTGAAGCGGTGATGTTTAACAATCATCTGAACATGGACCTGGGTTACTATCGCAGGATGACCGGGGCTGCTATTTTCCCGGTACCCCTGATTGGAACTGCAGGGACATCAGGAAGCAGCTACCTGGATAACAATGCAGACATTCTGAATACCGGGATAGAGCTCACCTTGAATTGGAGTACCAAGGTCAATGACAGGCTATCGTACCATATCGGAGGTAACTTCTCCTACAACCACAATGAGGTGTTCAGGCTCGAACCGGGTACACTTCCCTTTTATGACGCCAATGCTTTTAACGGGGCGCTGGCAACCTATACCCAGGAGGGGCATCCCATCGGTGAATTCTATGTGCTGGAGACAGATGGCATATTCCAGAATTTTGATGAGGTAAACAGCTATACAGATGGTGACGGCAGCCTGATAATGCCCGATGCAGTCCCTGGTGATTTCCGTTTTGTGGATCAGAACGGAGACGGCATCCTCGATGATGATGACCGGATCCCGTATGGAAGTTATACCCCAAAATTTCTATATGCATTCAATATGGGTGTGAACTACCGGGGCATTGATTTCAGCATGGAGCTGCAGGGTGTTGGGGGCAATAAGATCTATAATGCCAAGAGGATAGGCCGTTATGGAAATGAGAATTATGACGCTGACTTTGCCCATAACAGATGGCATGGAGAGGGTTCAACCAATACCTATCCTTCTGCCGATGTGGCCGGAGGTAAAAATGCCTTCCCAAATACTTTTTTTGTTGAGTCCGGGGCCTACTTCCGTATCCGAAATATCCAGGTTGGCTATACCCTTCCTAAAAGCATTACCGGCCGTATATACAGCGAATCTATCAGGATATATGTAAGTACACAGAACCCATTTACCACATTCTCATACAATGGTTTCTCACCAGAAATACCAGGCGGGAGTCCATCCACAACAGGCATGGATTATGGAATCTATCCGCTTTCCAGGATCACATCATTTGGACTCACCCTGAATTTTTAAACCATGAATAAGCATATAAGATACAGAGTCATGAAAAAACAGATTGTTATACCGTTGATCATTCTGGGGTTGCTCACCTCCTGCCAGGATTACCTGGAATTTCCACCTGAAGGAGAGATCCCGCAGGATGAATTCTTCAGCAGCCAGGATGATGCTCAGAAAGCGGTCAATGCCATGTACGGTTACCTGAGGATTTGGGATATCTCTGCCTTCAACTACCTCATTCTCGGATCTCTTCCTTCGGATGAAATATCCAAAGGCAGCAGTCCCGGTGACGGATCCTGGGCCAATGATTACGACAATTTCCAACACACCAAAACCCAGGCACAGATCCTGGATTTCTGGAGCGGTCGCTACCAGGGTATCAATCTATCCAACCAGGTAATCTCTAATATTCCTGACATTGAAATGAATGCTGATCTAAAGAAAAGGATGATTGCCGAAGCCACCTTCCTGCGTGCTTTTCACTACTACTACCTGGCCAGGGCCTATGGCGGGGTTCCCCTGATCAAAGGGATCCCGGCCGGACCGGAAGGACTTGTCAGGACTTCCCTTGAAGAGACATGGGATTTTATTGAATCAGATCTGAGAGAAGCCATTCCCGATCTTCCTGAAACGGTCCCCTCCAGTGAATATGGGCGAACCACCCGGTGGGCCGCCAAGGGACTGCTGGCCAAGGTCCTGATGTACAAGGAAGAGTGGGACGAGTGTAAAACAGTCTCCGATGACATCATCAACTCCGGTCCGTATGACCTCTATCCCGATTTTTACCAGCTATTCAGACCTGAACAGGAGTTTTGCCAGGAGTCGCTGTTCGAGATCGTGGCTACCCAGGTCCCCGGTGAAGGTGGTCTGTCAAACTGCCAGTTTGCAGAAGTACAGGCAGTCAGGGGCCAGTTCGGATGGGGATGGTTTGTTCCGACCGATGAATTGGCCGAAGCTTTTGATGCCGCCGGCGATACAGTCAGAAAAAAGGTAACCATCATCTTCAAAGGTGATATTACAGAAGATGGTGATACCATAGGCGGTATCGATGTGATGGAAGGTGTGGATCTTCCCCGTTACAATGGCAAAGTATATGTCCCCAAACGGATCGACAGGTTGATAGGGCCTTATGGTTGCGATCAGAATGTCAGGATCCTGCGTTTTGCAGATATTCTTCTTATCAATGCCGAAGCTGCTTCCCATACGGGCGGTGATGCAGCCACACCCCTGAACAGGGTACGTGCCCGGGCCAACCTGGGACCTATCGGCAATCCAACCCTGGAGGATATCTGGGAAGAACGGCGCCTGGAGCTTGCCGGAGCACAGGACCGCTACTGGGACCTGCTCAGGACCAGACGGGCTGCAACGGTGCTGGCATCTTATGGATTCCAGACTGGTAAACATGAGTGGTACCCCATTCCGCAAACTGAAATTGAACTGAGTGGCGGCCAGCTGGAACAGAATCCCGGTTGGTAATCAAAAAAAACAAAATGACCGGCCTTAGAACCATAACCATTGTCTCCTCATTCATCTTACTGGCATTTGCTGTAACAATGACATCCTGCAAGAGGGCAGCAGCAGAGAGAAACAGCCCACACACAGCAGCATCCATTACCGATGAACAGCTGCTGGATACTATCCAGCTCACCACTTTTCAATATTTCTGGGATGGGGCAGAGCCTGTTTCCGGGATGGCCAGGGAGCGATTTCACATGGATAGTAATTATCCCCAGAATGACAAACACATTGTTACAACAGGGGGAGGCGGATTTGGACTAATGGCCCTGGTGGTTGGTATGGAGCGGGGATTTATTTCGAGGGATCAGGGAATAGAGAGGTTAACCAGGATCATCGGGTTCCTTGAAAAGAGCGACAGGTTCCATGGGGTATGGCCACACTGGCTCAACGGTGAAACAGGTGAGGTAAAACCGTTTAGTCCCGCGGATAATGGAGGTGACCTGGTTGAAACCGCCTACCTGGTCCAGGGATTGCTAACCATCAGGCAATACCTTCATCCGGAAAATGAAGAGGAGGCTGAATTGCAGGATCGCATCACCAGACTCTGTGACGAAGTGGAGTGGGACTGGCACCAGAAGGGTGGCGAACCGGTCCTCTACTGGCACTGGTCGCCCGATCGTGAATGGGAAATGAACTATCAAATCCAGGGCTATAATGAGTGCCTGATCACCTATGTCCTTGGAGCTTCATCCAAAACATATCCTATTTCGGAAGATGCATACCACCAGGGATGGGCCCGGGGTGGTGCGATAAGTGGGGAAAATTATCAGTATGACCTGCTTCTTGACTTAAATCACAATGGGGCAAAAGAATATGGTGGTCCCCTTTTCTGGTCGCATTACTCCTACCTTGGACTGGATCCGCGAAACTTAAAGGATGCCTACTCTGATTACTGGTTGCATAATGTAAATCACGCCCTGATCAACTATTACTATTGTGTTGAAAATCCACACAACCACAAAGGATACGGGGAGAACTGCTGGGGTCTGTCCGCCAGTTATTCGTTGAACGGGTATTCAGCCCACAGCCCATCCGGGGATCCGGGTGTGATCTCGCCCACAGCTGCGCTCTCTTCCTTTCCCTATACTCCGGAGCAATCCATGAGAGCTGCCCGGTATTTTTACGATTCATTGGGGACAAAGCTGCTGGGGCCTTACGGATTTTTTGATGCTTTCAGCATAGAGGAGGAGTGGTTTCCGCAACGCTATCTTGCCATTGACCAGGGACCTGTTGTGGTTATGATCGAGAATTACAGGACCGGTTTACTATGGGATCTGTTTATGGAGGCTGAAGAGGTGCAAAACGGATTGAAAAAACTGGGGTTTACATATGAATAATAAAGCATACATCACATGAAACAATTACGGATTCTACTAATGCAGGTTCTTTTATTGATGGGTTGCTGCAGCGTTTTACAGGCTCAGACCTATCTCTATTTCCAGGATAGTCCCAATGCGGACTATTACGATTACAGCTGGATGGAGCTGACTGCACCCAGCGAGCTTGAAAGAAAACTGGAACCTGACCTGCGTAAATTCCCGGTAGAATCAGTGATCCCTGCACAACAGGGTATTCATTCCCTTCGATTAAGGTGGCGTTCAGTGGAGGGAGGAAACTGGTATGCCATTGCCGCGGGTGACTCATGGACCGCGAAAGATATCAGCGATACTGACACCCTCGTATTCTTCGTACAGAGCACTGAAGGAATCGCCTCTGAGGATCTGCCCCGGGTTTTTATGGAGGATGTCACAAATAAGAAAAGCACGTTTCTTTCCATCTCTGATTATCACGGCGACCTGCCGGCAGGAACGTGGACCAGGATTACCATACCCATGGTATCCTATCTCAACTCCGGGGACCAGGTGGATTATACAATAATAAAGACCATTGGGTTTGCACAGGGTCTGGCTGATGGCGCCGAGCATACCCTCTTAATTGACAACATGAGGGTTATCAAAGGTGACGGAACGGCACCGCCGGTATCCACTCCAGAGGGCGTTTCAGTGACAGCATATGAATATCATATGGAGCTCTCCTGGGATCCGGTTCCGGAAGCATATGTCTTAGGATATGAGATCGAACGTTCCACGGACGGGGGATCGAATTTCGAGGTTGTTGCGCAGACTGATACCGGTTCACGCGTTTATATTGACTGGGTGAAACCAATTGGTGAAACTGTGGAAGCTTATTATAGGATTAGCGCGCTGAATGAAGCAAATGAGCCATCGGATCCCTCAATAACTGTAAAGGATACTACCTGTTCCATGACTGATGAAGAGCT
Source organism: Bacteroidota bacterium (assembly GCA_030642565.1). Taxonomy (GTDB): domain Bacteria; phylum Bacteroidota; class Bacteroidia; order Bacteroidales. Next base: position 9,078 of record DAOWNM010000020.1, read on the forward strand.
GCTGGATATGGTCCAGCGTTACACTTTCCGCTATTTCTGGGATTTTGCACATGAAGCATCAGGTATGACCCTTGATCGGAACACATCCGGAAATACCGTAACCTCCGGTGGTTCCGGTTTTGGGATCATGGCCATTCCCGTCGGGATCGAAAGGGGGTATATTACCCGGGAAGAGGGGGTGGCCAGGACCCTTAAAATACTGAACTTCCTCTCTACAGCTGACCGGTTTCACGGGGCGTGGTCACATTACATCAATGGCAACACCGGAAAAGTAATACCTTTTTCAACCAAAGATAATGGGGGAGATATTGTTGAAACTTCGTATGTAGCCCAGGGGCTGCTGACCATTCGTGAATATTTCAAGAATGACACTCCCCATGAAAAACAAATTGTTCAATTGGCAACCGATCTCTGGGAGGGCATTGAATGGGACTGGTACCGCCAAAACGATTCCCCTTCCATTTACTGGCACTGGTCGCCTAATTACAACTGGGATATGAACATGACCGTAAGCGGATGGAACGAGGCTGCTATCGTCTACCTCCTTGCCATCGCATCTCCAACCCATGGTGTCCCTGCCAGCATGTGGAATACGGGCTGGGCAAAGAATAGCAATTATGTGAACGGGGATCGCTTTTATGGACACCGGCTTTATGTGGGAAGGGATTACGGCGGCCCCCTCTTCTTTGCACACTATTCATTCCTGGGATTTGATCCCGGTGATAAATCAGATGGCTATGCTAACTATTTCGACCAGAACCGGAACCATTCACTGGTCCAGCAGGCATATTGTGAAGATAATCCTAAAGAATACACCGGGTATAGTGCCAGTTGCTGGGGACTTACAGCCAGTGATGACCCTGACGGGTACATGGCCCATGAGCCCAATTCATCGAGGGACAACGGGACCATCACCCCCACCGCAGCATTGTCCTCCTTTCCCTATACACCGGATGAATCGATGCTCGCCCTAAAACATTTTTACCGGGAGCTTGGTGATAAAACCTGGGGATGGATGGGTTTCTTTGATGCATTCAACCAACATAGAAATTGGTATACAGATTCATACCTGGCCATTGACCAGGGCCCCATCATCCTGATGATCGAAAACTACAGGAGCCAGTTGTTATGGGACCAGTTTATGTCCAACCCGGAGATTCAGCCCATGCTGGATGCCATTGGTTTTTACAATTCTCCCAACGCTGTGAAGGAGATCACAATGGAGCCGGGAATATCCGTCTATCCCAATCCTGCCAACGGGGATTTTCAATTAACATTTTCAGCAGAACATGATACGGAGGTTCAACTGGACCTCTATTCCATGACCGGACAGCTCAAACAGAAAGTGCTCAACCAGGCCATGTTCCCTCCCGGAAGACATTCGGTAAATATCAAAAAGGAAGGAATGACTCCAGGTATATACATGGTCAGGTTAATCTTTGACGGGAGTGAAATAAGAACTGCCAAAATTATTGTACAATAGATATAAACCCAAAATGAAAGAAAGGAGGTCTATTTTTTTGTTATGATTAATTAAAGACAAATACCTGTTATTTACTAATTTAAAATAAGAACTATGAAAACAACTTTTACACTTATGTTTTTAGCAGTTTTCGCTTTGGGAGTAAATGCCCAGCTACAACTGCCGGCCGATTTTGAAACCGCAATGGAAGATACCGTATGGAACCAGTTTGCCAATGCTGGGGATGCTCCTGAGAATATGGGCCAGGTAGAAAACCCGGCCAAGGATGGTATCAACACCTCGGATAGTTGCCTTCTGATCACCGTTCTTGATAATGCCGATCCATGGGTAGGCGCCTGGTCTGAGGCTTATGGACCCCTTGAGTTCACCACTGAAAACCATATGATGGAGATGATGGTTCACAAAACTGTAACCTCAAATTGCGGAATTAAGCTGGAATCTGGTGACGGTGATAACGTGGAAGTATTGGTTCCCAACACCAAGGTTGGAGAGTGGGAACTCCTTACCTTTGATATGACTGCCGCCATAGGCCACACCTATAACAGACTGGTTATCTTCCCGGACTTTCCTGATCCAAGAACGGCAGGATCAACTTGCTACATCGATAATATCGGGTGGGTTGGTAGCTCCGTATCTGTGAAAGAACTGAAGCCTTCTAAAATGAGCATTTTCCCCAATCCTGCAGCCGAATGGATCACTCTTCAGTATCCTGGTATAAACAGTGTTATCCTTGCAAATATTGTAGGACAAACTGTGAAGTCCCTGGAGTTCCAGGGAACAAATCAAGAGATAATTGATGTTTCGGATCTTGAAGAAGGGGTATACTTAATAATTCTTGACACGGCAGACGGAACAATAAGTTCCAGGTTCGTTAAAGAATAAGCGGCCTGACCCTCTGGTTATAGTTTCAGTCTACAACCCCGATCATTATTGGTCGGGGTTTTTTTATAAAAAAAACATTGTAACTTCAACAAAACAGCTTGAAGTGAGTTATTGAAATAAACCAAAACCAAAACACCATGGAAAAATACCAAGTAGTACTGGAGCGTATGTATGCCCTGTTTATTAAGTATGGATTGCAATTCGTCCTTGCCCTTGTGGTCCTGATCGTTGGTTTGATTGTGATCAAGTGGATCACCAAGGCCCTGGTCCGTATGATGAAAAAGGGGGAAGTGAATGAATCATTGATCCCTTTCCTGAAGTCAATGACCAATATTCTCCTGAAAGTCATGTTGATTATCAGCGTGATGGGGATGGTTGGTATACAGATGACCTCCTTTATTGCCGTACTGGGTGCCGTAAGCCTGGCTGTTGGTCTGGCACTGCAGGGCACGCTTCAGAATTTCGCAGGCGGAGCGATGATCCTGTTATTCAAACCTTACGAAGTAGGGCATTTCATCGAAGCACAGGGATTTATGGGTACCGTGAAAGAGATACAGATATTCAACACTGTACTGGTTTCTCCCGATAACCGGAAGATCATTATCCCTAACTCCCCGCTGGCCACAGGTTCCATCACCAACTTCTCGGCCATGCCTATACGCCGGATCGATTTCTCTTTTGGAATCGGCTACAGTGACAACATTGATAAGGCCAAAGAGATTTTGCTGAAGATAGCTCAGAAAGATGAGCGTGTTCTGAAAGATAAAAATCCTCCCGAGGTTATGGTGGAAGCACTGGGCGACAGCTCGGTGAACCTGAAGTTACGTACCTGGGTTAAATCTGAGGATTACTGGTCCCTGTTCTTTGATGTTACCGAGAACGTTAAAAAACAGTATGATGCCGCCGGCATCTCCATACCGTTCCCACAACAGGATGTACATCTATACAACCACAAAGGGTAGAGAGATCAGAAGGTAAACCCTATATTGGTATACCAGATGGGTCTCCAGGTATCGGTTCTGGAACCCAGAAATACCGAAACCGGACCCACAGGGGTTTTGTAGGTAATCCCGGCACCGGCGCCAATATACCGTGCATCACTGCTAAATGCGAGGATATCATCCAGGAATTCGGTATTATCGTCCGAAACAAAGATAAGATTGCCCAGGGCCGTCAGGTAGAGGTTGGAGATGACCTGGTACTGAATAGCCAGTTTCTCCTTCAGATAGTTTCCCTGAAGCAATTCATGGCTGTTAAGTCCCACAAATGCTACCTGATTCTCCCTCAGGTTATAACGGTATCCGCCCACGTAAAAGTTATCGGTAAATGGCTTTTCATTAGCTGAGACCCCGACGCCAAACTCAAAATTCAACGACACTTTTTGACCTAGAGGAATATAACTTTCGAAATCGGCGGTCACGGCCCAATAGGGATCCATTTTCTCTTCAATGCTGTTATCGAGATCGATGCTATCGGGATAATTAAAATTTGAAATAAAATCAGTAGTCAGTGACTGCTGGTAATTGATATTCACCCTGCTCCCCCTTGTGGGAACCAGGAGATGATCGTAAGAGTTGTGCTGAAAGCCAAAGGACAATTGAGGGCTACTGATAATAAAATTATCAAGGTACACCAGTTCGGGATAGAACTCTTTAATCGTTCTGGAAACCTTCAATGTTGAATAACGATAGTAAAACTCAGCCTCCAGCTGGTTATTGAGTTTGAGGATTTGCCTGAAAGCCAGCCCACCTGTCAGGTAGCTACGGTGATAATCCCCTATGTCCACATCATTTTCATTGAACATGGGAAGCTGGTCTCTCTCTCCTGTTGCAAAAACAGAGGTGATGGTTTTGCGTTTCTTCCCAAGGTAAAAATCATAGTATCCCTTAAACTGCGGATTATTACTTATGTCAACAGTAAGGCTGAGCCTGGAGTCTTCCATTAGTGAATTTAGATGGGTATAATTCAGGATCACTCCGGGTCCAAAGTCATTGTCATAATGAAGCGCAAACTTGAAGGAACTGTCTGGTTTTTCCTTTATCCTGAATACCAGTCGATACCCTTCATCCATACTCTCAAAATAATAGTCTATCCTGTCAAAAATGAGTGTTCCGAAGAGTCTGTCTATTCCGGTATTTAATTGCTTGTTGGTAATCCAGCTATCTGGCTCCAGACCCACGGTAGCAACAATAAACCGGGTCATGGCCGGATTTACATCCAGTACAGTTATCTCTTTTATCAGGATTGAATCGTGATGGGGTAATTTCCGCTTCACTGTGGGCGGTCCCAGAGCGTTCACTGAATCGGCCAGCGCCCTTAGCTTATCAATCTGTTCCCTGGCAGCAACCTCGCCCCTTTCTATGATCTCCACCGCCCTGATAAAACTTGAAGGAGTGAAGCCTGTCAGGTCCGGTACAATCATATAATCCACCAGGGGGATCTGCGACTCCACATCCTGGGCCCCCGACAACAGGGAAACCCTGGTAATCACGCTTGTCAGGGAACGAAGTTGTTCCGGTTTCATATTACTGTCAAACCCCACATAGACCCCAATGATAATATCGGCCCCCATATCGATGACCTCCTGTACCGGAAAGTTCCTGACTACCCCTCCATCCACGAGAAGGTGGGTCGTATCCCGGATAACCGGTGTAAATACACTAGGAATAGCCATGCTGGCACGCATGGCAGAAGAGAGGTCCCCACTGTTCATCTCCACTATACCCCCCTTGAGAATGTCGGTCCCTATACAGGAAAAGGGAATGGGAAACTCATTGAAATCATCCACTCCAGCCTGTCTCCAGGTGAGATCGGAAAAGAATTCCGATAATTTCTGTCCCTCGATCAGACCGGAAGGAAATTCAGGCTTGCCGTTATATATAGGCATCTCCATCAGGAACTTGCTGTAATCGCCCTTTCTGCGCATGATCACCTGGTTGGCCGGAATCTCATTGGTCAGTATAATGCTCCAGTCGAATGTCTCAATGTTATGCGAGATCTCTTCGGCCGAATATCCAATGGAGTAGAATCCACCCATAATACTCCCCATGCTGGTGCCTGTAATGTAATCGGGTTCCAACCCTACCTCTTCCAGTACCTTCAGCACACCCACATGGGCCATTCCCTTGGCACCACCACCACTTAACACATAGCCGACTTTGGGGCGATTTCCGTTTTCAATCTGGGCAAATAGCAACTGTGGCATAGCACACAATAGCAGGATCAGGAAGAAAGAAGTCCTGTTGAACATCCTTTTTGGTTTTTGTTCATTTATAGATCAACCTTACCTTACCCCCTCTTCGACCAGTTGTCGCGCAGCGTGACCGTACGGTTAAAGACCAGTTTCTCCCGGGTTGTATCGGGATCCACATTAAAATAACCGAGCCGCTGGAACTGAAAATGGTCCAGCGATTTGGCATCTTTCAACGAGGGCTCCATATACCCGGTGATCACCTTGAGTGAATCGGGATTAAGGAAATCCGCCGGACTGTTCTCTTTGTGCCCTGCCGGTTCGGGATCGTTGAAGAGCCTGTCGTAGAGCCTGACCTCTGCCTCAATGGCATGTTGGGCCGAAACCCAGTGCAGGGTTCCCTTTACCTTCCGGTTGGCCTCGGGTCCGCCACTACGGGTCGCCTCATCGTAGGTGCAGCAGACCTCGGTAATCTCCCCGTTTTCATCCTTTTTATACTCCTCGCACTTAATGATATAGGCCGATTTTAATCTCACTTCACGTCCGGGACCCAGTCGGAAAAATTTCTTCGGGGGATCTTCCATAAAGTCTTCCCGTTCAATATAGATCTCCCTGGAGAAAGGAATGGTACGGCTGCCCATGGACTCATCCTCCGGGTTGTTGATGGTCTCCATCTCCTCGGTTTTCTCCTCCGGATAGTTGGTAATAATCAGTTTCAGGGGGTTCAACACTGCCATGACGCGGGGCGACTTCTTGTTCAGGTCCTCCCTGATGGCATATTCCAGCAGTCCCACATCGTTGTTGGCCATCACCTTGGTATAACCAATGCTGTCGTTGAAGTTCCGGATCGCTTCGGGGGTATATCCCCTGCGGCGCAATCCGGTCAATGTAGGCATCCTGGGGTCGTCCCAGCCATTCACATGGCCCTTCTTAACAAGGTCTAATAATACCCTTTTACTCAATACAGTATAACTCAGGTTCAGGCGGTTAAATTCGGTTTGCCGGGGCCTGTAATCATTACTCATCAGATGCTCCACCAACCAGTCATAAAGTGGACGGTGCACCTCAAATTCCAGCGTACAGAGTGAATGAGTCACCCCTTCAAAATAGTCACACTGTCCGTGAGCAAAATCGTACATGGGATATACCTTCCACTTGTCGCCGGTACGATGGTGTGGATGGAACAGGATCCTGTAGA
>DAOWNM010000021.1 GCA_030642565.1 Bacteroidota bacterium
CTCATTTGATGAACCGGTGGTACAGAACCGGAAAGGGTTGTCCTCGCACGATTGCGAGGCGCTTTTTGCTTACCGCGATTCGCTCTACCTCTTTTCCAAGGATTGGGTGGGTGCCACCACTTCGGTCTATGTGATTCCGGCAGAGCCTGGTCACTACCACGTAAAGCGGAGGTTCCACTACGAAGTAAAAATGCTGGTGACCGGGGCCGATATCAATAGTCATAGCAAAGAGGTGAGCCTGGTGGGATACAGGAACTACATGCCTGTTGTGATCAGTTATGGTTATGAGGAAGATCCGGCATCTGTTGCCTGTGGAGGAAAAGCCAGGGTTTATCCACTCAAAGTCAGCCGGCAGGTGGAGGGAATCTGTTATGATACAGAGGGGAGGCTCTATATCTCTACAGAGAGAAGCGTGCAGAAGCAGGCTCTTTTTAAGCTGGGTGGTTCGGGTCGTTAAGGTTTGTTCATTACCTTTGCAATCAAACTCGGGAAGATAATCAATGGATTTCGATCAACAGATATTTGAGGGTGGAAGAAAGATTCCGCTGGTGGAGGAGTTCTATACCATCCAGGGGGAGGGTTACCATACAGGGAAAGCGGCCTATTTTATACGGGTCGGAGGGTGCGATGTGGGATGCAGCTGGTGCGATACAAAGTTTTCGTGGAACCCCTCACTCCACCCGGTGGTGCCCGCAGAGCAAATTATCGAACATGTGCTTAAGTACCCGGCAGCAGCAGTGGTGGTTACAGGAGGGGAGCCTTTGATGGTCAATATGGATTACCTGACCGGTATGTTGAAGGAGCGTGGGATCGAGACCTTCCTGGAGACCAGCGGGGCCTATCCGCTCAGTGGAACATGGGACTGGATCTGTCTCTCACCCAAGAAGAATGCCCCACCATTGGATGCAATTTTCCCTGAAGCAGATGAACTGAAAGTGATTATCTCTTCGGAGGAGGATATTGCCTGGGCGCTTGAAAACGGTTCGAAAGTAGGCAATGATTGTAAGCTCTACCTGCAGCCTGAATGGAGCCGGCGCGAGCAAATACTTCCACTGATCATTGAGTTCTCCAAGCAGAATCCCTGCTGGATGATCTCACTGCAGTCCCACAAATACATGCATATTCCATAAATGGATTTCAGAAGAAGCATATGGCTGATCATTATAGTTGCCCTTGCTCCGGGGCTCTTCGGACAGTACTATAGCTCGGGCTCCAAAAAAGCGATCAAGCGATTTGAGGAGGCCAGAAGCTGTTTTGAACTGAGGGATGATGCGTGTGTGGAGGAGGCATTGCTAAAAGCCATTGAAGCAGACGACCAGTTTCTCGAAGCCTACCAATTGCTGGCCCAGGTCTGTTATGACCAGGGACGACTGGAAGAGGCCATCGTTCATTACACCGTTACATTGGAGATCGATCCCCATGGAAATCCTGAAGGTTACAGGTTGCTGGCCGGACTGAAACTGATGACAGGCGATTATGAGGGGGCGCAGCAGCTGGTTGATAGCTATCTCGCTTTCCCTCCCCATGAGGTGAAGAACAGAAACGCAGGTGAGTCCATCAGGGAGAAATGCATCTTTGCCATGGAGGCCATCAAGAATCCTGTTCCCTTTCAGCCTGAGAACCTGGGCGATGCAGTGAACTCGGAGTACAGCGAATACTGGCCCGCCCTTTCGGTGGATGAAAAGATACTGATGTTTACAGTGATGCTTCCGGGTGAGACGCATACAGGCGGGGATCCGCTATACCTGCAGGAGGACTTTTTCTTCTCCACCCGGGTAAAGGAATCGTGGGAACCACGTGAAAACGCAGGTGCACCGTTGAATACGCCCGATAATGAGGGTGCCCATTCCATGACTGCGGATGGGAGAACGCTCTGGTTTACCGCCTGTAATCGACGCAGTGGACAGGGAATGTGCGATCTCTACTATACGACTTTGAAAGATGGAAGGTGGAGCAGCCCCAGAAATGCGGGCAACCCGGTGAACAGCCGGTATAGTGAGAAGCATCCGGCCATATCGGCCGATGGACGAGTCCTCTATTTTACCTCCAACCGGCCGGGAGGATCCGGATCCTACGACATATGGATGTCAGAAAAGATTGGAGATAGCTGGAGCGATCCGGTGAACCTGGGCGATTCGGTTAATACAACGGGGCTGGAACAGTCGCCTTTCATACATCCCGATCAGCAGAGCCTCTATTTTTCATCTACAGGCTGGCCGGGCATGGGCCAGGGGGACCTGTTTTTGACAAGATTGAACCGGACCTCGGGCTGGACAACACCTGAAAATCTTGGTTATCCCATCAATACATATGACAATGATATTGGCCTGACTTTGAATGCCAGGGGAAACCGCGCCTATTTTGCATCCAACAGGGGAGAGGGGACCGATACCGATATATATGCCTTCGAGATGCCGGAGGAGGTGCGACCGGTGGCTGTCTCCTATATGAAAGGGAGGGTATATGATTCCCGCAATATGAGAGGGTTGAAGGCGGTGTTACAGTTGATCGATCTGGAGACCGAAGAGGCGGTCATGGAGCTGGAATCCTATCCGGGTGAAGGCGACTACCTGATCTCTCTTCCAACCGACCGGGATTATGCACTGAATGTTTCAGCAGACGGATACCTCTTCTATTCAGATCATTTCACCTTTACAGGGCTGCACAGTCAGGCCAAACCCCTGCACCGGGATGTTCCACTGGAACCGGTGAGGGTGGGGAGTGTGGTGGTGCTGCAAAATATCTTTTATGCAACGGGATCGTTCGAACTGGAACCGGCATCCAGGTCCGAGTTAAACCGGATGTACGATTTTCTGCTGCTGAACCCGGCCATCGGGGTGGAGATCAGTGGCCATACCGACAATATAGGGACACCGGGACATAACCAGGAGTTGTCGGAGCAGAGGGCCAAGAGTGTTGTGGGCTACCTGGTAAACAAGGGGATTGATAAGAGGAGAATGAAAGCGGCCGGGTACGGGGAGATCAATCCGGTGGCAGACAATGAGAATGAGGAGGGCAGAGCCCGGAACCGGCGGACTGAACTAAAAATTGTAGCCATTGATGAGACGAATTAAGATAATATTTGAAGAGATCCCTGATTATCTGAAGGATAAATCGACCCTCATTACCCAGGTCATGTTTGTCTCCATCTTCGCGCTGGTATTTATCAATATTTATGCCCCCTTTAATGCTTCATCGTGGACTGAGATGAGCAGGCTGGAGTTCTTTTTTAATTCAAGCGCTATGATTCTGATCGGGATGCTGGGGATCGTGATCAGTAAGCTGTTTTTTTTCCTGCTCATGGGTAGAATCCGTATGACCTATCTTATTTTCGGCATCTGGCATCTGGCAGAAATTGTTCTGATGGCAACTATCTACCTGGTGGTGGACCTGGTGCTGTTGGAATCGGGCATGGATCTGGTGGACCGTTTTACCAGTCTGCTCTTTATTACATTGATGGTCCTGGCCATTCCCTACTCCATCTCCTGGCTCTACCTCTCCATGAAAGACAAACGTACAAAGCTGGAGAGCCTTACGGAAAACACTTCACAGGAGTTCCGGGAGAAGAAGATGATCACCTTCAGGGACGAGACCGAGAAACTTCGTTTTTCCATCAAGTCGGCCGATATACTCTATGTGGAGTCGACCGACAACTATGTGACGGTACTTACCCTGGAGAAGGGGAAGGTGAAGAAGATCATGCTTCGCAATACCATGAAGCGGCTCGAGAAGGAGTTGGAGGGTACACTGATTCACCGCTGCCACCGCTCCTACATGGTCAATTTCGAAAATATCAAGCTTGTGAAACTGATCAGCACCAACCTCTATATCTACCTCGATTCGCCAGAAGAGATCCGCATCCCGGTCTCCCGGACCTATGCCGAGCATGTGCATGAATTCCTGAACCGGGTCTCTCTCTGATTAAGGCCCCAGTTCTCCTTTATTTTTGGGATTAATTACTAATTTAATGTTCTTAAAACCTATACCTAACAAAATGATAATAGTTATACGTCACATCACACTGATTCTGATCGGTGTTGCCGTTTCAGTCGCCAGTCTGAACGGACAGAAAAAGAAAAAGGGAGAGGAACCGAAGGGTTACATATTTACTATGGAAACTACTGTTCCTGCAACTCCTGTAAAGGACCAGCACAGGTCGGGTACCTGCTGGAGTTTTGCTACCATCAGTTTTATTGAGTCGGAACTGCTGAGAACGGGCAAGGGTGAGTATGATCTTTCCGAGTTGTTTTTTGTAAGGAAAGCTTTCGAGATGAAGGCGGAAAAGTATGTAAGGATGCACGGAAAGACCAATTTTGGGAGCGGGGGATTGGCTCTGGATGTGTTGCATATTTGGAAGGAGTTCGGGATGGTTCCCAATGAGGCGTACGACGGGTTGGCCCAGGGGGACTCCCTGCCGGTTCATGGAGAGATGGATGGCGTGTTGAGAGGATATGTGGACCAGGTGATCAAAAACCGTAACCGAACCCTGACGAAAGTGTGGAAAGAGGGCTATAATGGTATCCTGGATGCATACATGGGCGTGGTGCCCGATAAGTTTGACTATGATGGAAGCACCTATTCTCCAACCTCTTTTGGTAACGGACTGGGCCTCAATCCGGAAGACTATGTCTCTATCGGTTCGTTTACCCACCAACCGTTTTATGCGCCGTTTATTCTCGAGATTCCCGATAACTGGCTCTGGAGCAGCATCGACAATGTGCCGCTGGATGAGATGATGGAGCTGCTCGATCATGCCCTGAAGACCGGTTATAGCGTTTGCTGGGATGCCGATGTGGGAGAGAAGAGCTATGATTGGAAAAAGGGAGTGGCCCTTATGCCCTCCACCGAGATTGAGGACCTGAGCGGACTGGAGCGGGCCAGGTGGGACGAATTGTCGGAGAGCGAGCAGCAGGCACTGTTTTACGATTTTTCCACTCCTAAAAAGGAGCGCACCATTACCCAGGAGAGCCGCCAGGAGATGTTTGATAACTACCAGACCACCGACGACCACCTGATGCACATCACGGGGATTGCAAAGGACCAGGCTGGCAATAAGTTCTACCTGGTAAAGAATTCATGGGGAACGGGTAATCACATTTATAAAGGATACCACTACGTTTCGGAGGCCTATATGCGCGCTAAGACCATCTTTTTCATGGTGCACAGGGAGGCTGTACCTGTTACCATGGCTGAAAAACTGGGAATAAACTAGTTCCAGCAAATGCCCCTCTCTTTGTAGATCCGGATGAAGTTGTCGATCGAACGGTCATAGCCTGCCTCAATATCATTGGGGAAATAGCAGGCTGGCAGTTCGCCGACCCTTCTGTGCGATGCGATACAGTCGCAGCAGATTCCCTTTTTGCTGCAGGGGTAGCTGCAGTTGCAATTGATAAGGTTTCGTTCTTTTTTGCACTCCATTACTCCTCTGTTTCTGTAGGTTGGTAAAATTCAGGATTGAAAATAGGCTTTTTTTCTTACTTTGTTGAATCGATGAGAAACAACCTGTTGAGAACAACGATTATTACAATACTACTTCTGGCTTACTCTGTTGTGAGGCCTGAGGCTCAGGGACTTCAGCCGGTTCTGGACCCGCCTGTTCGCACCGATCCTCCCTTTCTTGAAGTGGGACAGGCCTGGGCCGATTCGGTAATGGCTACTATGTCGCTGGAGGAGCGGATTGCCCAGATGATTATGGTATACGGTTATTCCAACATGGGTCCTGCCCATGAAAAAGCAGTTTTGAAACAGGTGAAGCGGCAAAAAGTGGGAGGGATCCTCTTTTTCCAGGGGGAGCCCCTGGAGCAGGCACGGCTCACCAATCTCTACCAGGCGGCGGCAGAAATTCCGCTCCTGGTGGCCATAGATGGCGAGAATGGTTTGGGAATGAGGCTCAAGGAGACCATCACATACCCGGCCACAATGATCCTGGGTGGAATTTCCGATAACAGTTTGATATACAGGTTGGGTGGTGATATGGCCACTCAGTTCAAACGGCTCGGAGTCCATATGAACCTGGCACCTGTGGCAGATATCAATAACAACCCGTCCAATCCTGTGATTGGCACAAGGTCGTTTGGCGAAGGACGGCAAAATGTCACTGCCAAGGTGGTGGCACTGATGGAGGGGATGCAGGACAATGGTGTTCTGGTGGCCGCCAAGCATTTTCCAGGTCACGGAGATACCGATACCGATTCACACCATGCACTTCCCGTAATTCTGCACGATCGCAGACGGCTCGATTCACTGGAACTTTTCCCCTTTCGTGAAGCCATATACCGGGGACTCACAGGGGTGATGGTGGCCCACCTGCGGGTTCCGGAGCTGGATGCCCGGGAGAACCGTGCCACTACACTGTCGCGTCCGGCCATTACCGGATTGCTGAAAGAGGAGATGGAATTCAAGGGGTTGATCATTACCGATGCTCTCAATATGAAAGGGTTGAGCAGCTATTTTGAACCGGGTATCAGGGAGGTGGAGGCGGTTCGTGCCGGGAACGATATCCTGCTGATGCCTGCCGATGTGGGGAGAGCCATTGCAGCGGTAAAAAAGGCGGTCAGACAGGGTGATATCTCAGAAGAGGAGGTCAACGGTAGCTGCCGGAAAATTCTACAGTCCAAGTACTGGACAGGGGCACATCTGAGGGAATCCATCAAGATCGATTCGCTTCTGGAGGATCTGAATCAACCTACATTCCAGATCCTCTACAGGGAGTTGGTGGAGCATTCACTGATACTGGCAAAGAACAGTGACAAGGCCGTACCCATTGGAGAGTTGGAACGGACCATTCTGGCCACGGTAACCATCAGCAAGGAGGGGAAACAGGAGCCCCTGCGCACTACTGACAGATACCTTGAGGGGGATCATTTTACCCTCTCCTCCGGTGCTGATCAGATTATGCGGTCGGAATTGATTCAGAAACTGGCCGACTTCAATACTGTGATTGTGAATGTACTGAACACCAGCAGCAGGGCTTCGCGGAAGTATGGGATCAGCGATGAAACACTCCGTTTTCTTGCACAGATCGATCCTTCGGTCAAACTGATTCTGAATGTGGCAGGTATACCCTATGCACTGGGTCGTTTTTCGGGGCTGGACCACCTGGATGCGGTGATTCTTTCGCACCGCGACGACTCCCTCTATCAGGAGCTGGCTCTTCAGGCGATCTTTGGAGGAGCATCTTTTTCGGGTCGGATGCCGGTCACCGCCGGGAACTATGTGGCAGCAGGCGAGGGGGTGGCCACCGGCGCGGCTACCAGGCTGGGATATGCATCTCCGCTTGATGTGGGCCTTCAACCCGATACCCTGCTGAAGATGGAGGAGATTATCAACCATGCCCTGAAGGAGAAGGCGATGCCGGGATGTCAGGTGCTGGTGGCACGCAGAGGGAAAGTTGTATGGCACCGTACCTATGGTTACCATACCTATCAGAATAAAAGGCCGGTAGAGCCGGATGGTATTTACGACCTGGCCTCCATCACCAAAATGGTCTCCATTACCGCTGCACTGATGCGATTGCACGACCTGGGGAAATTCCATGAAGACTCATTAATGGGTGACTATGAGCCCATTCCCGATAGCTGTAATAAGGCGGACCTTCTGGTGGCCGATGTGCTGGCCCATCAAGCGGGGATGATCGCCTGGATTCCCTTCTACTATGAGACCCTGGAGCCGCTCGATTCATCACAGGCACTGATCAGTAGCACCTTTTCCCGTACCCATCCATTGAAGATCGGAGAAGGTGCCTATTTTAACCGGCATATGAAATATGTGGACAGTCTCTACCAGAACTCCTATTCTCCGGAGTATCCCTACCAGGTAGCCGATGACCTCTATTTGAGGGCCGACTGGAAGGATACCATCTACACGCGTATCTACGACTCCGAACTGATCTCAAAGGAGTACCGCTACAGCGGACTCGGTTTCTATATGTTTCAGCAGATCATCGAGACTGCCACCGATACCATGCTCTATCCCTATGTCTGGCACAACTTCTACAACCCCATGGGGGCACATACACTGGGCTATAAACCATTGAGCCGTTTTTCAAGGGAGCGCATTATCCCAACCGAGAATGATATGTTTTACCGTCGCCAGATGCTTCAGGGACATGTTCATGATATGGGGGCCGCCATGCTGGGCGGAGTTTCGGGTAATGCAGGCCTTTTTGGCAATGCCAACGACCTGGCTAAAATGATGCAGATGTTTATGAACGGGGGAGAGTATGGGCAGCGCAGGTATATTCAGGAGGCCACACTGAACCTCTACACCTCCTGTTACAATTGTGAGGAGGAGAACCACAGGGGGTTCGGGTTCAATAAGCCGGTATTCTGGGAGGAGGATGCGGGACCTGCCTGTAACAGCGCCTCACCGCTCAGCTTTGGTCACTCCGGATTTACAGGAACCATGGCGTGGGCCGACCCCGCTTATGAGCTGGTCTATATCTTCCTTTCGAACCGTGTTCATCCCGATATGGGCAATAACCTGCTGATTGATATGAATGTGCGCACTGATGTGCAGCAGGTGGTATACAATGCTCTGATGGAATAGATGCTCCATAACAGGAGCTAATTATTTCCCGGTTTGATAATTATCATGATTTCAACAGTTGCGATCGGGTAGATTTGAGTAATTTCAAAAGATACTTTTAACTGCTATGAAACCAACACATATTGAACACATCGGGATCGCTGTATCCAGCCTCGAGGAGTCGGTTCCCTATTATGAAAAAGTGCTCGGATTGGAGTGCTATGCCATCGAGGAGGTGACCGATCAGAAGGTTCGAACCGCATTCTTCAGGGTGGGCGAAACCAAGATCGAGTTGCTTGAGAGTACTGACCCGGAGGGTCCCATCGGGAAATTTATTGAGAGAAAGGGTCCGGGTGTCCACCATCTGGCTTTTGCCATGGAAAATGTAAGTGAAGCATTGCAGAATGCCGCCGACCAGGGAGTCAGGTTGATTGATGAGGTGCCCCGCAAGGGCGCTGAAGGGTTGCAGATCGGTTTTCTGCACCCCAAATCGACACAGGGCGTTTTAACTGAATTCTGCGGTCATGAATAGTCAGGACAAGGTTCAGAAACTGATCGATCTGCGCGAAAAAGCCCGGAAGGGTGGTGGTAAAAAGCGGATCGAGGTACAGCACTCCAAGGGGAAATATACGGCACGTGAGCGGATCCAGATCCTTCTGGATGAGGGCAGCTTCGAAGAGTATGATATGTTTGTAACCCACCGAACCCACGATTTTGGAATGGAAGCTCAGCACTACCTGGGCGACGGGGTGATTACCGGACACGGAACTATCGACGGACGTGTGGTATATCTCTATGCCCAGGATTTTACGGTATTCGGCGGATCTCTTTCGGAGACGCATGCTGCCAAGATCTGCAAGATTATGGACCAGGCCATGAAGGTGGGGGCCCCGGTGATCGGCATCAATGACAGTGGTGGGGCACGGATCCAGGAGGGGGTCAGAAGCCTGGCAGGCTACGCGGAGATTTTTGAGCGCAATATCCTTGCCTCGGGGGTGATTCCGCAGATATCTGCCGTTTTCGGTCCCTGTGCAGGTGGTGCGGTTTACTCCCCGGCACTTACCGATTTCATCCTGATGAGCGACAAGACCTCCTATATGTTTGTGACCGGTCCGCGCGTTACTAAAACTGTTACAGGAGAGACCATCTCCACCGAGGCATTGGGCGGAGCACAGATGCATGCCAGCCAGTCCGGTTTAGCCCATCTGCTGGCGAAAGATGAAGAGGAGGGATTGTTGATGATCCGGAAACTGCTCTGTTACATGCCTCAGAACAACCTGGAGGATCCCCATGTGACCGAGTGCAACGACCCCATCGACAGGCTCGATGATGCCCTGAACGAGGTCATTCCCGATAACTCCAATGAGCCATACGATATCAAGGATGTGATCTTTGCCATTGTGGACAACCAAGAATTTTTTGAGATACACAGGCAGTATGCCATGAATATTGTGGTCGGTTTTGCCAAATTCAATGGGATTCCGGTGGGTATGGTAGCCAACCAACCCAACCATATGGCGGGGGTACTCGATATTGAAGCTTCCCGGAAGGCGGCCCGTTTTGTACGGTTCTGCGACTGTTTTAATATTCCCATTGTAACCCTGGTGGATGTACCCGGATTTCTCCCGGGGAGTGCCCAGGAGCATGGGGGAATCATCCTGCATGGTGCCAAGCTGATGTTTGCCTATGGCGAGGCGACTGTGCCCAAAGTCACCATTACCCTGCGTAAATCGTATGGGGGGGCACACGATGTGATGAGTTCCAAACAGTTAAGGGGAGATATCAACTACGCCTGGCCCACCGCCGAGATTGCTGTGATGGGACCCAAAGGTGCCATTGAGATCCTGGAGGGCAAGGCCCTGAAGAGCATAGAGGAGCGGGAGGAGGCACAGCGTTTTATCGAGGAGAAGGAGCAGGAGTATAAGGAGAAGTTTGCCAACCCCTATGAAGCGGCCAGCTTCGGCTACATCGACGATGTGATTGAACCCCGCAATACACGGTTCCGTATTGTGCGGGCACTGCGGACCCTCGCTTCCAAAAAGGAGATGAATCCACCCAGGAAACACACCAATATCCCCCTCTGATGGCGCCGTTAATAATTTTTTTAAAGAGCAATATCACCCTGAACTCGCTGGTGATTGCCGTGGTCGGGTACCTGATTGTGTTTACCGCACTGCTGCTGTTGTTCTGGTTTTTCAGCGTTGTTCCCAGGCTGATTGAACTCGGAAGGACCAAGAGAAGGGTACGACAGGGAAAACCGCCTGTGATCGTGGAGGGTGAAGCGATCTCGGGAGAGACCACAGCAGCCATTGCCATGGCACTCTACCTATACATGGATGAGATACACGACAAAGAGAGCGGGGTATTGACTATCAAGCGGATCTCAAAAACCTATTCCCCCTGGAGTTCCAAGATCTACGCGGTGAGAAATCAGTTTAACCGGTTGTAAAAGGAGTAACAATGAAAAAATTTAAATTTACCATACATGGCAACGACTATACGGTGGATGTGCATGGGATCGAAGAGAACCTGGCCCGGCTGGAGGTCAACGGAACCCCTTACGATGTAGAGTTGCACCGGACCGTTAAAGTTTCCAAAACCCCCACCATTGCCCGCCCCACCATTGTCCGCCCCACCATTAAGCAGCAGGTCAAACCAGATATTCATAAGAGGGATGGTGGATCGTCGCATCCCATCCTGGCCCCTTTGCCCGGAGCTATTATGAAACTGGAAGTTGGAAAGGGAGATATTGTGGAGAAGGGACAGCTGTTGCTGATCATGGAGGCGATGAAGATGGAGAACCGTGTACTGGCCGACAGGGCCGGAGTGGTGGAGAATATCAGGGTGCAGCAGGGCGATTCGGTTTTACAGGGAGATATAATCATGGAGATTGTCTGATATGAAACGTCCGTTATAATATGAAAAGAGCCCTGACGCTTACAGGCGTTTTTCTGATTATCGTGCTAGCCAGGTGGGTGGCATTCCCCGACAGGGCCACCGGTTCGGTGGTGGACAACTCCTCCGCGACCGAACAGGTTATAACCAGTCGCGGTGAGCTGCAGGAGAATACAGAACAGGAAAATAAAGAGCAGGATATTACAGAACAGGAGGAATCCGGGCAGGAGAGTGTGATGGAGCTGGCCGAAAAGGGGCTCCGCAAGTTTTTCAAGTATTCCGGCTTCCGGAATGCTACCGCGGGTCACCTGATCATGATTGTGGTGGGACTTTTCTTTATTTTTCTGGCCATCAGGTACGATTATGAACCGCTGCTGCTGATTCCCATAGGTATCGGGATCATTTTTGGGAACATCCCCTTCTTTCAGGCAGAGGGTGTGAATATGCAGATCGGCATCTACCAGGAGGGGAGTGTGCTCAGCTACCTTTACTTCGGGGTGCTGAAAGGGGTCTATCCGCCCTTGATCTTCCTGGGGATCGGAGCTATGACCGATTTTTCATCACTGATCAGTAGACCGAAGCTGATGTTGCTGGGAGCGGCAGCCCAGGTGGGGATATTTCTCACCTTCCTGGGAGCTCTGGCACTCGGTTTTCACCCTCAGGAGGCAGGAGCCATCGGGATCATCGGGGGGGCTGACGGACCTACAGCCATCTTTCTCTCATCGAGGCTGGCCAACGGCATGAATATCATCGGAACAGCGGCCAACGGCGATCCCGTTTTTGTAAAGAACCTGATCGGTCCCATTGCCATTGCTGCTTATTCATACATGGCACTGGTGCCTGTTATCCAGCCACCTATCATGCGCCTGCTTACCTCCCGTGAAGAGCGATTGATCCGTATGAAACCACCCCGGGCTGTTTCAAAGCTCGAGAAGATACTCTTCCCTTTAATCGGATTGCTGGTGACCACCTTTATATCGCCCAACTCGCTTCCGTTGCTGGGGATGCTTTTCTTTGGCAACCTGTTGAAGGAGTCGGGGGTGACCAAGCGGCTGGCCGATACGGCCCGCACCAGTCTCATCGATATTGTCACCATCATGCTGGGACTCACCGTGGGGGCATCAACCCAGGCGGACCGGTTCCTGACCACCGATTCTCTGGTAATCTTCGGGCTGGGGGCCCTCTCTTTTATGGTGGCCACCGCCGGGGGAATTGTTTTTGCCAAGGTGATGAACCTCTTCTCCAATGAGGAGAACAAGCTGAACCCGCTTATTGGTGCTGCCGGGGTTTCGGCAGTGCCCGACAGCGCCAGAGTGGTACAGAATATGGGACTGAGAGAGGATCCTACCAACCACCTGCTGATGCACGCCATGGCACCCAATGTGGCCGGGGTGATCGGCTCCGCGGTAGCAGCCGGTATATTGTTGAGTTTTTTATGGTAGAGCTATTTATAATTGATCGTATATGAAACAGACAGCAATCACAGGAAATAAGGGGGACCGGATCCGGTCCGACTGCCAGGTGAAACTGCAGCTCCCGGAGAAGGGAGGCATCAGCATCAAACTGGTGAGCAAGGTGGAGCGTATGTTTGGCGACCAGATCCGGCAGCAGGCAGAGGAGGTGCTCAAGTCACTTGGAGTGTCACATGCCAGTGTGGAGATTGAGGATTCCGGGGCGCTGCCCTTTGTGATCGGTGCCAGGCTGGAAGCGGCAGTAAAGCAGCTTCAATCCACTGACAATAGTTGGATTCCCCCGGTGATTGAACAAAACTTCTATGAGACCGGAAAGGAACGTTTCAGGTTCTCGAGGTTGTACCTTCCCGGGAACTCACCCGGCATGATGCTCAATGCAGGGATCCATCATCCCGACGGGATCATTCTTGATCTGGAAGATTCGGTGGCTCCCCATAAGAAAGCAGAGGCTCGTCTGCTGGTTCGCAATGCCCTTTGCCAGGTCGATTTTTACGGGGCGGAACGGATGGTGCGGATCAATCAGCTGCCGGGGGGACTGGAGGACCTGGATGAGGTGGTTCCCCATCAGCTCCATATGGTACTGCTACCCAAATGTGAATATGGTTCGCAGATTGTAGAGGTGACTGAACGTATTCAGGCTATCCTGAAAGCGCACAAACAGGAGCGTGAGATCTTCCTGATGCCTATTATAGAGAGCTGCCTGGGGGTGGAGAATGCCTTTGAAATTGCCACCGCTTCAGATAGTGTAGTGGCCATGGCCATTGGACTAGAGGACTATACAGCCGATCTGGGGGTTAAACGTACCGATTTCGGTGAGGAGTCACTCTATGCCCGCACCAGGCTGGTCAATGCCTGTAAGGCAGCGGGAATACAGCCCATCGATTCGGTCTACTCGGATGTGGCCAATATGGATGGACTGCGAATAAATGTGGAAACCTCCAGATCACTGGGATTTGAGGGGATGGGGTGTATCCATCCCAGGCAGGTACCGGTGATTAAGGAAGCATTTGTTCCAGGAGCTGAAGAAATCGAAATAGCCAGGCGGATTGTGGAGGCCTTTGAGGAGGCTGAAGCGCATGGATCGGGCGTGGTGGCTCTGGGGAGTAAAATGATTGACCCACCCGTGGTAAAGAGGGCACAGAAGACCCTTGAACTGGCTAAAAAATTAAAACCGTAAAAGCTACCAGCATGAAAACCATAACCAATGCCGCCGGACGTCAGGTGGTCACTGAGATTAATGGGGAAGCAGCAATCGCATTTCAGGGAGTGGGCAAGTATAAACCCCAGGGAAAAAAACATGCCCCCTTTATTGCCAGTTGCAGTGACTATCCTGCCGATGGAAATAAGCTGGTCAAAAATCTTCGGACGGCCCTTGAGAAGGCGGGTCTGCGCGATGGGATGACTATCTCCACTCACCACCATTTTAGGAACGGTGACTTTCTGGCCAACCGGGTGTTTGATATTGCCAAAGAGATGGGGGTGAAGGGGCTTCGCTGGTTTCCATCGGCTTCCTTTCCCTGTCACGAACACCTGATTCAATATCTGCAGGATGGAACCATCCAGCGCATCGAAGGGAGCATGAACGGTCCCCTGGGCCGCTTTGTCTCCGAAGGTGGCATGGAGGGAACCGGTGTGCTGCGCTCCCATGGCGGGAGGTACCAGGCCATTCAGGATGGTGAGGTTGAGGTGGATATCGCCGTGATCGGGGCACCAGCAGCCGATCCCTTTGGAAATGCCAATGGCCTGTCGGGCGATTCGGCCTGTGGATTGCTGGGGTTCGCCCTGGCCGATTCGGAGTACGCCGAAAAGGTGATTGTAGTCACCGACAACCCGGTTGAGTTCCCCTGTATTCCCTGGCAGATTCAGGGCAATCATGTAGATTATGTGGTCCATATGGAGAAGCTGGGCGATCCCTCCAAGATCATCTCCGGGACCACGAAGATTACCAAATCGCCCGACCGTCTGCTGCTGGCCGAGCTTACCGCAAAATTTTGTCAGGTTGCCGGGATCATCCGTGACGGATTCAGCTTTCAGTCGGGTGCAGGCGGCACCTCCCTGGCGGTGGGGGAGTATTTTCGCAAGATCATGATAGAAGAGGGGATACGGGCACGGTTTGCCCGCGGGGGAAGCAACAAATACCTGGTTTCTATGCTGGAGGAGGGGCTGGTCGACTATATTCTGGACGGACAGACCTTCGACCTGGAGGGGGTGCGCTCCCTGGCCGAAAACCCGGGTCACGTGTGGAGCAGTCCGTTTACCAGTTATAACTATCACGGTAAGGGAAATTTCGCGGGACTGGTGGATGTGGTGATTCTGGGGGCCACCGAGGTGGACCTGGAGTTCAATGCAAATGTAGTAACCCATTCTGACGGCTACCTGCTGCACGGTATCGGGGGGTGGCAGAACTGTCTCTTCTCCAAAACGGTGATCCTTCCCATTCCGCTCTTCAGGGACCGGGTACCGGTGGTAAGGGAGCAGGTAACGACGTTGTGCGGACCCGGTGAGCTGATTGATGTGGTTGTTACCGAACGGGGCATCGCCATCAATCCGAAACGTACCGATCTGATTGAGTTAACCAAAAACAGCGGACTGCCCATTAAAACCATGGAGGAGCTAAAAGCTGAGGCCGACCGGATCTGTGGTATCCCCGCACCACCTGCGCTGGACGAAAAGGTGATCGCAGCCATCAACCGCGGGCGCGATGAGGGAGCACGGGTGTAAACCGGCGGTGGGATTCCGGATATTAACGAAAACGGCTGTTTTGTCGAGCCAACCATATTTGTTGATGTGCCCGGTGAGAGCTGGATCTGGCGGGAAGAAATTTTCGGCCCGGTTGTTTGCATCATGCCTTTTGACGACGAAGACGAAGCGGTTCGGATTGCCAATGAC
>DAOWNM010000190.1 GCA_030642565.1 Bacteroidota bacterium
CCTGCGAAATCGATATGGTTGTCTTTGATCATGATCATATCGTGGAGTCCGAACCTGTGGTTCACTCCCCCACCCAGTCTGACCGCCTCCTTCTCGAGGAGACGCATACCGGGAGTGGTTTTCCTGGTGTCCAGAATTTTTGTGCCGGTTCCTTCCAGCAATCCCACATATTCATTTGTGGTGGTGGCAATACCGCTCATGCGCTGCATCACATTCAATACCAGACGTTCGCACTGCAGGAGAGAGTGCACTTTTCCGGTCACCCGAAACACCAGGTCACCTGGCGAAATAACACAACCATCTTCCATCAGCGGGAGCAGTTGAATCTCTTTATCAAACCGGTGAAAAATCCGTTGGGCAACTGCGAGACCAGCCAGGATCCCTGCCTCCTTAACAAGCAATTTTGCCGATCCGGTAGCATCCAACGGAATGGTACTGAAAGTGGTATGATCCCCCTCTCCGATATCCTCCCGGAACCACCGGTCTATAGTAGAATCAAGGTCGTGGAGTGAGTTCATATTGAGACTCTTTTTCTATGCTCAGGTAGTAAATTAACCGTTTTCCCTCTTTGTTGAGAAAGAACATATTGACCCTGAAGCTGCCTCTTGATGTGACCAGGGTCCCAATGGCATATTTGGATTGCTCCTTGGTCCCTTCAAAGGAGATGGTAAAACCGGTGGGGGTATGATTCTTGAAAAAACTTTCCAGAATCCTGGATGCCTGATTTTTGCTGGTTTCATACTCCTCCTCCAGAATGGTCATCTCCAGGCTTTGATGAAACCACGCCGACATGGCAGTGGCATCTCCTTTGCCGATGGCCTCAGCCAGGTCCGCGGGAATAGTCTGGCCCAAAACTTGCGGCAGGACCAGCATGCTGATCAATAAAATAGTTAATATCCTCTGTTTCACTTTATCTAAATATCAATTATGTTTGTAGTTCACCACAACTATTGAGCCAATATAGCGGTAGTTTGCAAGATACAAAAAACCTGTCGATTAATTCTGTATGCGTATTACACTCATTGAAAGCGGTAAGACAAGGGATTCTTTTATAAGGGAGGGTATTGAGCTGTTCAGGAAAAGGGTGGTGCGCTATGTCCCTTTCCGGATTGAAACACTGGCCGACCTGAAAAACACCCGGAACATGACCATGAAGGAGGTGCAGGAAAAGGAGGGGAAGTTGTTGTTGAAGCGCTTGAAACCCGGCGATTATATGATTCTTCTGGATGAGCGGGGCCTGGAGTTTCACTCCATCTCTTTTGCGGAGTACTTGAATGGCCTGGAGGGAAGGGTGAATCAACTTATCTTTGTTATAGGCGGACCTTATGGATTCTCTGACGAGGTATATGACAGGGCCGATGCAAAACTCTCACTTTCAAAACTGACCTTTTCCCACCAGCTTGTGCGGGTGATCTTTATGGAGCAGCTCTACCGGGCCTATACTATTTTAAAAGGGGAACCATATCACCATGCCTGATCAGAAAATATATCACAGATTTATCCTGCTGCTGGCTGCCGCAGTTTTTATGGTGGTGGGAATCATTTCGGCCACTCTGTTCAGAGAGGGTAGCTATTCACAGAAAGATGCCCGAAAGTTTGAAAAAGCTTTGCATAAAAAGGAGCGCCTGCTCAAAGAGGAGTTCAGAGAGCTTGAGGCGCTGTTTACCAGTGATACGCCCACCGAGGTGCTTGACAGGAAATCGACTGAATACCAGGAGCTAGCCACCAGGGAGGGAATCTTTGTATTCTATTACGACAATGAATTGTTGAAATACTGGTCCGATCATTCGGTACCTGTGCCGGATCGATGGAGACCACGAATGAACAGACCCTTTGTTTCCTTGAGAAATGCCGACTATGTATCTGTTATTTATCCTTTTGATAAGGGCAGACTGGTGGGCATGATAGAGGTGGAAACCCACTTTCCGTTTCAGAACGAGTTTTTAATCAATGGGTTTCAACGTGATTTCAAACTTGATCCGGGAGTGAATATTGAATTTTTTGAAGCCGATGGGTCCGAACCGGTCTATAATGAAGCGGGAGACTATCTGTTTTCTCTCGATTTCTCAGGAGGCGAACCTATCTTAACAGGACTGAAGGGTCTGGCCATATCCAGTCTGCTGATCTCGCTCATGTTGTTCTTTGCAGGATGCTGTTCGGTATTGAAACACACATCAGGAAGGAGCAGGCAGTTGTGGCTCGGTCTGATTACTGTTCTGATTGCCGGAAGTGTTGTGGCTGTGTTCAAATACTCCTTCCCGCCTCTGCTTACCGATACGGAGCTGTTCCAGCCCGAAATATTTGCCAGTCGCCTCTTTCCCTCCCTGGGAGTCCTGTTGGTAGTCTCTGTTTCGGCCCTGCTCATCGGTGGACTCTATTACCTCTTTGGAAATCTGGAGAAGATTGAATCGATACATTGGAAAAGAGGAGCTGCCACCCTTCTGTTTGTGGGCTCAGCACTGATTTTTCTGGTTATTGAACAGCTGATCCGTATCCTGGTGCTGGACTCCAGCATCTCTTTTGAGGCGCACCGGGTAACCACATTTACCGGGAGTACGGTATTGGGATTGGCCACTGTTATTATCTGGTTTCTTTTGCTGGGTCTGATCCTTGACAAAGCGATCGTTCTTCTGTCGGGATCGCCGGCGCGATTGTTGCTGTATGGATCAGTTGCTCTGTCTCTGACCTTCGCGGTGGCTTCGCTCTTTCCGGGTATGCAGAGCTCCTGGCCGGGCTGGATCGCCCTTTTTTTGTTTTTTGCCGGACAGCTCTATATACGGCACCACCAACCGGGACGAATTCCCTTTTCGCGTTTTATTTTTCTGGTCCTCTTTGTATCACTCTTTATGACAATCCGGCTCCAGGAGAATAACCGCATCAATGTTGAGCGAGAGCGGGAGGTAGAGCTGGTCAAACTCTCTTCGGAGCATGATCCGGTGGCCGAAATGCTTTTTGGTGAAATGTCCATGGCCATCCGGAATGACTCGGTCATTGCACACTACCTGAACCAATCCTATATCGACATCGACCAGATCGATCAGGTGGTGAACAGGTTGCGCCGAAACTACCTCTCGGGTTACTGGAGCAAGTACGACCTCCAGGTAACTGTTTGCCGGCCCGACCATCATGTCTACCTTCCGCCCCCCGATGATACCCTGGTCCACTGCTATACCTTCTTTAATGAGATGATCCTGGAGAGCGGTGTGGAGGTTCCCGGGAGTGATTTCTATTTTCTGGACAACCTGAATGGCAGGATCTCCTACCTGGCATCGATTCCCTATTACCAAGCCGAGAGCGAACGCAGGGTCTATATTGAACTCAACTCCAAGATCTTCTCCGAAGAGCTGGGCTATCCTGAGTTACTGCTGGATAATGACTACCGCTCTTTTAACAGTTCCAGGTTCTCCTTTGCCAAATATAACGGGGGAGAGCTTTTTACCCAGGATGGGGATTTTCCATACCGGACCATATGTTCCCACTATACCAGCCATGAGAGTGTATTCGAGACCATCACCATCGACGGCTACGATCACAGTATCTACAATGTGGATGATCAGAATACCATCATTGTGGGAAGCCCCTCTATTACGCTGATCGACTACCTGATCTTCTTCTCCTATATTTTCGCGTTTAACTTCCTGTTGGTGGCACTGGGGTATCTTTTTATTACTGTTCGCATCATGCCCTCCTTTAACTGGAGCTTTAAAAACAGGATCCAGTACTCCCTGGTGGGGGTCCTCTTTCTCACTTTTGTACTGATCTGTTCAGGCACCATCTATTTCATTATCCAGCAGTACCGGGTCAAACACAATGATAACCTTAGAAACACCATGCGTTCGGTCTATATCGAGCTGATCCATAAACTGGAATTTGAAGAGGACCTGGAGAACTGGTCATCCGACAGCTATTACAACCTGGATGAGTTATTAAGGAAGTTCTCCAATGTGTTTTATACCGATATTAACCTCTATAACCAGGAGGGCTACCTGCTGGCCACCTCCCGCTCGGAGATTTTTGACAGGCAGTTGCTGAGCTACCGGATGAACCGGCTGGTATATGAAAACCTTGCGAGGGGGAATGCTTCGGAATATATTCATAATGAGCATATAGGAGAGATGAAATATATCTCGGCCTATGTGCCACTGATGAACAGCGAGAATAAGTTCCTGGCCTACCTGAACCTGCCCTATTTTACACAGTCGGGGGCCCTTGCCAGGGATGTGACCAATCTGGTAGTTGCTGTGATCAATGTCTACATGATCCTGATGCTGCTTACTCTTCTGGTGAGTGTTTTCCTGGCCGACCGGATCACTCAACCCCTCCGGATGATCCAGAACCGCATAGCCCAGGTGAGCCTGAGTCAGAAAAATGAGATGATCCATTACGATCGCAGCGATGAGATCAGGGGACTGGTGGAGGAGTATAATTATATGGTGCAGGAGCTGGAACGTAGTGCAGGGTTACTGGCTCAATCGGAACGGGAGTCTGCCTGGCGGGAGATGGCCAAGCAGATTGCCCATGAGATCAAGAATCCCCTTACACCCATGAAGCTCAATGTACAGCATCTTCAGCGCACCATTGCCGAAGGCAAGGACGATCCTGAAATGGTGAACCGGATCTCCACCACACTTATTGAGCAGATCGATTCATTGTCGGCCATCGCCCGCGAGTTTTCCGATTTTGCCAAAATGCCCAAGGCCAGAAACAGCAGGATCAACCTGGTCTCCAAGCTGAACAGCCTGCAGCAACTTTTTGAAACCACCGACAGGGCGAAGATCGATATTGATACGGGGGGACATAGTAAGGTTTACGTGATGGCCGATAAGGAGCAGTTGATGCGGGTTTTTATCAACCTGGTGAAAAACGGACTTCAATCCATTCCAGAGGGCAGGAGGGGAGTTATCAGGATCGGTCTGGAAACAGATTCTGGTAAGATGGTGAAGATCACTTTTACCGATAACGGGAAAGGCATTCCCGAGGAGATACGGGATAAGCTGTTCCAGCCCAACTTTACGACGAAGTCGGGGGGAATGGGAATGGGGCTGGCCATCAGTCACAATTTCATCAGGTCATTGGGGGGACGAATCTGGTACGATACTGTATTGCATCAGGGAACCACCTTCCATGTGGAGCTCCCAGAATCCATAGAAAAAAGATAATTATTCATCTGTTTTTTTGTTATATTTCGATTTGATTGCCAAAAAACCCTGAATTGAACCAGAAAAGAGCCATATACCTGGTTGTTTTATTATTGAGCGTTGCTGTT
This sequence comes from Bacteroidota bacterium, assembly GCA_030642565.1. Classification (GTDB taxonomy): domain Bacteria; phylum Bacteroidota; class Bacteroidia; order Bacteroidales. The sequence continues at coordinate 5,267 of DAOWNM010000190.1, forward strand.
CAGCAAGCATACTCTCAGACATATACACCCATTGAAGGGGTTATCAACAAATATACTTCCATAACTGCCATTCTGAGCGGTCAGAACTGGAATCCAGACTCGGTGGTGGTGGCTAATGTGACTGATTTTCATGTGGATGATACGGTGATGATCTATTGCGTAAAGGGAGCCATTATTGGCACCAGTCATGATAGTACCTACCTGCCCGGAGATAATGTATATTTACCTGGCGAAGATACTCAGCATCCACGGAATACGGGGAAATATGCTTTTTTCATTATCTCAGAGGTGATCGGCAATACGGTGGTACTCAATGCCTCATTAAATCCGGAAATTCTGCCCATGGGAATGGGTGAGGTGGCCCAGTTGATC